>JBEEGR010000050.1:0-8295 GCA_041166985.1 Verrucomicrobiota bacterium
ACGGCGCTCACAGAGCGCCGCTACAAACGCGGAAGAAGAAGCGGCTTTGAAAAACAACCGCCGTTTGTTCGCCGGCGTGGTGAGTGGCATTGCGCATTATGGAAATTGCTTCGGCATTCCGACCGTGGCGGGCGAGGTTTATTTTGATAAATCTTACGAAGGCAATCCACTGGTGAACGCGTTTTGTCTTGGCGTGTTGCGCCACGAACAAATCGCGCGCGGCGCAGCCAAAGGAATTGGCAATCCCGTTTTCTACGTTGGCCCCGCAACGGGTCGCGACGGTCTCGCCGGCGCAGCATTTGCCTCGCAGGATTTGACCGAAGAATCCGCCGAGCAACAACGCGGCGCGGTGCAGGTTGGCGATCCGTTCATGGAGAAGCTCGTCTGCGAAGCGTGTTTGGAATTGCTCGCGACCGGCGCAGTCGCGGGAATTCAGGACATGGGCGCGGCGGGTTTGACGTGTTCCACTTGTGAAACCGCGGCTCGCGCGGGCACTGGAATTGAGATCGAACTCGACAAAGTACCGCAACGCGCGCCGAACATGAGCAGTTACGAAATCATGCTCAGCGAATCGCAGGAACGCATGTTGATCATCGTCCACAAAGGCCGCGAAGAAGAAGTGAAACGCATTTTTGACAAGTGGGATTTGCCGTGGTCGGAAGTCGGCTTTGTGACGGACACCGGACACATGGTGGTCAAGCATCACGGCAAAGTCATCGCCGATATTCCCGCGAAAAAAATTGCCGACGAATCACCTGTCTATCAACGCGAGGCGCAAGAGCCGGAATATTTGAAAGCAGTCCGCGCGTTCCGATTGGATGGCATTGCCGACACGACTGACGCCGCGAGCGCGCTGAAAAAACTTCTCGCCTGGCCGAGCATTGCCTCGAAGAACTGGGTTTATCGCCAATACGATCATATGGTTCGTGATGGCTCGGTGGTGTTGCCCGGCAGCGATGCGGCGGTGATTCGGATTAAAACAGATTCCTTGCCGGAAACGTCCACCGGCAAAACTGTTTCCGAAAAACTCATCGCCATGACGGTGGATTGCAACGGCGTTTACGTTTACCTCGATCCTTACGAAGGTGGCAAAATCGTCGTCGCGGAAGCGTGCCGTAATCTTGCGTGTTCCGGCGCGATTCCACTCGGCGCGACGGACAACTTGAACATGGCCAATCCACACAAGCCGGAATTGTTCTGGCAGATGCGTGAAAGCGTGCGTGGCCTGGCGGAGGCTTGCCGCTTCTTCAATGCGCCCGTGACCGGCGGCAACTGCTCGCTCTATAATCAAAGCCCGAATGGCCCGATTGATCCGACGCCGACGGTCGCAGTCGTGGGCGTGATTGAAAAGCTGGAGCACGTCACGACGCAATGGTTCAAAGACGAAGGCGACGCGATTATTTTGCTTGGCGAACCGGTGGATACAAACGATCCGTTGCAAGGACTAGGCGGCAGCGCGTATCTGCAGGTGATGCACGGCATGAAAACCGGCAGCCCACCGCGTTGTAATCTGGAAAAAGAAAAAGAGCTTCACCTTGCCCTGCGCTCGCTGATTATTTCCGGCGTCGTGAAAAGCGCGCACGATTGCAGTGACGGCGGTCTGGCTGTCGCGCTCGCCGAGAGTTGCATATCGCAACTCATCGCTCGCGACACACCGCGTTTGATTGGAGCGGAGATTGATTTGTCAAACTGGGAGGGTCGGCATGTTGCCGACCCAAATTTAAGGGACGGCGACACGCCATCCCTCCCAAAGAAACGCCTCGACGCTCTCCTCTTCGGCGAGACGCAAAGCCGCGTGGTTATTTCCGTTTCCGCCGTAAACGCCGGTAAAGTCCTGGCGCAGGCAAAAATTCTCGGCGTGCCGGCGGTGAAGATTGGAAAAGTCGGCGGGTCAGTGTTGCAAATTAAAGCCGGGGAGTACACTTTGTCTGGCGAACTGCGCGAGTTACACGATCTCTGGTGGAATTCAATCGCGCGAGCCATGAGCTGATGCAGAATTATCCCAAACATTATTGTGGCGTCTTCGGCATTTTCGGTCATCCCAATGCCGCGGAACTGACTTACTACGGCCTCTACGCGCTGCAACATCGCGGACAGGAAAGCGCGGGCATCGTCACGTCTGACGGCAAACAATTTCGTGTGCATCGCGGAATGGGGCTTGTGCCGCAAATTTTCGACGGCGAAATTCTCCACGGACTCGTCGGCAACATGTCGGTCGGCCACACGCGCTACTCGACCACTGGCTCGTCTCACCTGCGCAATGCCCAACCGCTTACGGTGGATTGCGCGCGCGGACAAATCGCTATCGCGCACAACGGCAACCTGACGAACGCCGCGCAACTCCGCG
The DNA here is from genome assembly GCA_041166985.1 of Verrucomicrobiota bacterium. Classification (GTDB taxonomy): domain Bacteria; phylum Verrucomicrobiota; class Verrucomicrobiia; order Limisphaerales; family DASXHY01; genus DASXHY01. The sequence goes on from JBEEGR010000050.1 coordinate 2,348, forward strand.
AAGAACTCGAAGCACGCGGCTCAATTTTTCAGACCACCGTGGACAGCGAAATCATTCTTCACCTGATGGCCCAGCCGAATTTCAATGGCGGCAATCATCTGGTTCATACTTTGCAACGGATTGAAGGCGCGTATTCGCTCGTCATCATGACGGAGAAGGAACTCATCGGCGTGCGCGACCCGTATGGTTTTCGTCCGCTCTGCATCGGGAAACTGGATGATGCTTACGTGCTCTCGAGCGAAACCTGCGCGCTGGATTTGATTCACGCGAAGTTTGTACGGGACGTTGAACCCGGCGAAATCGTCATCATCAACAAAGACGGTTTGACGAGCATTCAGGCTTTTCCCGAACACGAGCGGCGTGCGTTTTGCATTTTTGAATACGTTTATTTTGCGCGGCCTGACAGCACGATTAACAATCGCAGTGTTTACAAAACGCGCGTTGAAATGGGCCGTCAACTGGCGCGTGAATTTCCCGTGAAGGCCGACCTCGTGATTCCGGTTCCCGACAGTGGCAACTGCGCCGCGCTCGGTTACTCGCTCGAATCCGGCATTCCCTACGAGATGGCTTTCGTGAGAAACCATTATGTCGGACGCAGTTTTTTGCAGCCGACGCAACTTATTCGCGATTTTAATGTGCGCGTGAAGCTGAACCTCATCGGCGAACTGGTGAAAGACAAACGCGTGATTGTGGTGGACGATTCCATCGTGCGCGGCACGACGTGCAAGACACGCGTGAACAGTTTGAAAGAAGCTGGCGCGAAGGAAGTTCACGTGCTGGTGAGTTGTCCGCCGCACATGAATCCGTGCGTGTATGGCATCGATTTTCCTGACCGCAGCAAACTGATGGCGGCGAATTATTCCATCGAAGACATCCGCAAATATCTGAATGCCGACTCGCTGCATTATCTTTCGCAGGATGGATTGGTCAAAGCCACCGGCCTGCCGAAAAGCTCGTTCTGCATGGCGTGTTACGATGGCAATTATCCCGTCGCTTACGATCCGGCGACGGACAAACACGTGATCGAACGCCGCAGTAATCGGGTGGCGAGTCTTTCGGAGTCCATCGCAAAAGATCGCGCGCAGATTAAATTGTTTTAGAGCATCGGTATAAATGAAACTCACCAGTTTTGAAGCCATCGTAAGGGCGCTCAATGCAGATGCAGTTCATTATTTGGTTGCGGGTGGCCTGGCGGTCAACGCGCATGGTTATTCACGTTTTACAAATGACGTTGATCTGGTGGTGCAACTGACTGAACCGGATATCTCCAAAACGTTTTGCGCATTGGAGAAGCTGGGATACAAACCTTCCGTTCCGGTCACAGCCGAAGAATTCTCCAATCCGGAACAGCGAAAATTCATGATCGAAACCAAACGAATGACCGTACTTCAGATGTGGAGTGATGAGCACAAGGAAACCCCCGTGGATATTTTTGTGACCGAACCGTTCGATTTTGCTGAAGAGTATCAATCAGCATTCGTTGACCAATTATCTCCTGAAGTGTCCGTCAGATTTGTTTCCATTGAAACCCTGATAGAGATGAAAAAGAAAGTCCGTCGGCCCGAAGACCTGGCGGATATTGAACATCTCACTACGATTGCATCGTTGAAACAGCGCAAAAAACTATAATGCCCGACTTACCGCAACCTGATTGGGATCTGGGCACGTGGGAAGGCGCGAGGCGCGAGCAACTGCGTCGTTGGATAAAACTTTCCCTGCGCGAGAAGCTTGAGGCGCTTGAAAGCATGGGCGAGTTGGCGAGGCATTTTGCAGAAAGGCGACGGCAACAAGGTCTGCCTTACTTTGATCCCGCAACGGGAAAACTGATTGCTGACTAAGCCAAAGCCGTTCAAACTGCTCGCGTTATGGATTCCCGGGAAGCGTTGGTGGCGCTAAATATGATTGAGCACGTCGGGCCGGTGCGCGTGCGGCAATTGCTCGAGCACTTCGGCGAGGCTCCCGCCATTCTCAACGCTTCCAAACCACAACTTCTCCACGTTCGCGGCATCGGCGAGGAAACGGCGGAGTCAATTTCCAATTGGGAAAAGTCGGTGGATCTCACCGGCGAATTGAAACGCATTGCGGACTTCGGCTGCCACGTTCTCACGCAGGCCGATGAAAATTATCCGCCATCGCTTCGCGAAATTTACGACCCGCCGATTGTGCTCTACGTCAAAGGCGAATTGACCGCGAAGGACAAAAACGGCGTGGCGATGGTCGGCTCGCGCATGACGACGCATTACGGCATCGAAGTCGCGCGCAAGCTGGCGTATCAACTCGCTTACGTCGGCGTGACAGTCGTGAGCGGTGGCGCGCGCGGGATTGATACGGCGGCGCATCAAGGCGCGATGTCCGCGAAAGGCCGAACAATTGCAGTGCTCGGCACGGGTATAAATATTATTTTTCCACCGGAGAATGCGGAACTTTTTGAGCGAATCGCCGCCAATGGCGCTGTGGTCACGCAGTTTCCTTTCAATCGCAAAGCGGACAAACAATCCTTTCCGATTCGCAACCGCATCGTGGCGGGCATGACGCTCGGCACGGTCGTGGTGGAAGCGAACCTGACCAGCGGCGCGCTCATCACGGCGAATTTTGCGACGGAATATGGACGCCAGGTCTTTGCCGTGCCGGGACGAATTGATTCGCCGCGCAGCAAAGGTTGTCACGAGCTAATCAAGAAAGGTGCGAAGCTATGCGAAGGCGCGGAGGATATTTTAAGCGAGTTCGAATATTTATTTCCGGCGAGCAATCGCCCAGTCGGCGCGAGCGAGAGCGGCGTGCTACCCGCAATTGAACTGTCAGAGAACGAACAAAAAGCTTACGACGCCTTGAGCAACGAGGAATCGAGCATTGATGAAGTCATTCGCCACAGTGGTTTACCGAGCTCCACGGTTTCCGTCGCGTTGCTGGGATTGGAAATGAAACGGCTGGTGAAGCAGTTGCCGGGGAAAATGTTTGTGAGGAATCAGTGAGGTTGGAGCCTTGTCGAGGTGTTAGCCGACTTTGTCATCCTTCAAGAACTGATGTCGAGTATACAATAACGCCACAACGACAGCCAAAGCTATCGCAGAAGCGAATAGCTCCCAATAAAAACTTCCGCCCTCGAAATGCACAATAGTGACCGACATCCAGGTTACGTAAAATGCAACGAAAAGTGATAGCACAGTAAAAACAAAACTCCCGTACCACGCCCAAGCGCGGTTAAAAAATAAGCCAACTGCAAATGGCAACCAACTCAAGGCGGCCATAGGCATAGCAATCATGTACGGTTCCTCTCGGAGATAACTCCATGAAAAATCGAGCGATGCCCATAGTAAGAAAAGGCTCCAAAATCCTGCCCAAAACAAATGTAAAACTTTTGCTGTGGCTTTCATGCTTACGTAGTCGTTGAACCAGTATTGAACAACACCCTTTTCAGCTTATCTCGTTTCATATTTCGACTTTGCGCGGGAGAAAAAACTTTGTCGAGCGAAAGTTGGATTTGGGGACCGCGCCCGTCTCGGGCACAGAGGGTCGCGCCCTCGCGAACCACTGTTGCGCGTGATGGTTCAGATAATTCAGCGCCTCACTACGCTCGTGTTCGGCGCGAGGGCGCGCCGAACGGCAGCCGGGGCGGTTGCGGTTCCCCTAAAGTTCAAGTCCGCAAGTTTTGCCTTTTGCTTCGCGACTGAGTCTTGTTCAATCGTCACCGTTATGAGCCAAACACATCCTCTCACCACCACCGCGTTTGAATTGCCGGGTTATCGCGTCGTCCGTTCGTTCGGCGTCGTGCGCGGGATCATGGTGCGGTCGCGTTCGATCATCGGCAATTTCGGCGCGAGCATTCAGGCGGTTTTCGGCGGCAACATTTCGCTCTACACGAACCTGTGCGAGCGGGCGCGCGAAGATACTTTCAACCAGATGCTTGAACACGCCGGTCAGTTGGGCGCCAATGCCGTCATCGGCGTGCGTTATGACGCGACGGAAATTGCGCAGGGCATCACGGAAGTGTTGTGCTACGGCACGGCGGTGTTTGTGGAGCAAAGTAGTTGAGAGATTTTGAGGTGAGAATTGAGAGCGGGCCGCTGGAAGCACAATGAATGATTTACTCCTGACCAACGACCTTCAACCAATAATAAATGGATTGAAGCGCTTGAAGAAAATGACGACCTGAGGGATGTGTATTCCGACGCGGGATTTCCGCAGTGAGTTGTGACGCACAATTTCGCGATTGGAATTTGTTTTTTGATTCGCATTGATTCGCGCAATTCGCGGATACTTCGTTCACCTTAATGAAACAACTGACAGGCGATTCGTTCTTCGCGCGCGCGCTGGCTTGGCTGGCCGATGTCGTCTGCCGGCATCGGCGGCTCGTTATCATTTCCCAGGCGGTGCTGTTTGTCGCCAGCATTCTGTTCACTTACTTCTTTTTGGATTTCGACACGAACCGCGACAATCTCGTCGGCGAAAACGAAAAATACCAGCGCGCGTTCCTTGATTTCAAAAAGGAATTTCCGCAGCAGGACGACATCGCAGTCGTGGTGGAGAGCGAGGATTCGGAAAAGAACCGCCAGTTTGTCGAGCGATTGGGCGCAAAAGTCGCAGCAACGCCGCAGTTTTTCACGAACCTGATTTTCAACAACGACCTGAAAATGCTCGGTTCAAAGGCGTTGTTGTTCGTGCCGGAAACCAATCTGGTGGAACTGAAGGATCAACTTAAAGATTATCGACCGTTCGTCCAAAAATTCGGGCAGGCGACCAACCTGGTTTCATTTTTTCAGTTGATCAACACCCAGTTTCGGACTGCGCCGCGCGAGGTGAACGCCCAGACGGAATCGTTGATCAAAGCGGTCCCGGCGTTGCAGCGGATTTTAACCCAGGCAGACACGAGTCTGCAGCGTCCCGGCACGCCGCCGTCGCCGGGAATCACAGCGCTGTTTGATCCAACGGGAACGGCGGTGACGAATATTTACGTGACGCTGGACAACGCGAGAATTTTTATGCTCTCAGTGCAGCCGACCACGGTTAAGCCGTTGTCCAAACCGAGCAAGACCGCGCAGGCACAGGACAGCCATAATGCCGACTGTGTTCAGAAATTACGAACGCTCGTGGCGGAGACGCAACGCGAAGTTCCCGGCGTGAATGTCGGCGTCACCGGCATTCCGGTGCTGGATTTCGACGAGATGGTGCAATCGCAAAAAGATACAACCATCGCGAGCATTGTGTCGCTGGTGATTTGCGCGCTGATTTTCATATACGGTTACAGCGAAACCGGGCGACCGATCAAGGCGACCATCTGTTTGATTGTGGGGCTGGCTTACACGATGGCGTTTGCGACGCTGGTCATTGGGCATCTGAATATTCTCACGATTACTTTTGTGCCGATGCTGGTGGGGATGGCGATTGATTTTGGCGTGCATCTGATCACGCGTTATGAAGAAGAATTGCGCCACGGCAAAACGGAACAAGCGGCGCTGACGAAGGCGATGGTTTTCACGGGTCAGGGAATTTTCACCGGCGCGTTCACCACGGCGGGCGCGTTTCTGGCGATGGCGTTCACGGACTTCAAAGGCATTCGCGAAATGGGAATTATCTGCGGAGGCGGTCTGCTGATTTGCCTGGTGCCGATGATGACATTGCTGCCGGTGCTGCTGCTGCGCGGACGGCAAAACGTCATGGACCAGGACCATGGAGAATTGCCGGAGCGCCGGGAGCGGATCGAAAATCTTTGGTTGAAACGCCCGGTCACCGTGATGGTCGTGACGGCGGGTTTATGCGCGCTGGCGGCGACGCAACTTCACAAAATCTATTTCGATTACAATCTGTTAAAGATGCAGAGTAAAGGGTTGTCATCGGTGGAAACGAGTGAAAAGCTGGTTCATTCCGCCGGGCAATCGCTTTTGTACGGCGCGGTGATCGCCAACTCGGCGGAGGAGGCGGTCAAACTGGAACAGCAGATCACCAATCTT
>JBEEGR010000051.1:0-3913 GCA_041166985.1 Verrucomicrobiota bacterium
ATCATTATGGGAATTGAAACGGTTCGTGACGCGGGAAGCAACTTTGGAATGTGCTGAGGAGCGCGGCTGTGTCGAAGACCAGCCGCAGCGTGTCAGATTCGAAGGGCGGCTCGATATAATCCATACGTTTAACAGTGCGAAGTGCTGCGACTGGTCCTGCGGACACAGTCGCGATCCTGTTTTTGCCAATAAAAGCGAAGTTTCTGCCAATGAAAGTCTGGTTTTTCCAGAATCAGAGCTTGACCAAAACCCGGTTCAGCCGATAAGTTCTTGGCAATGTCCGCAAAAATTCGACAAGTCGCACTGGTAGTCGTCGTTGTAGTAAACGACGCCGTCGGCGCTTGTCGTTAAGGAAAATTTCGACAAGAACCCACGGCTGAAAACAGTCCGTGGGTTTTTTTATTACTCGCGGCAACAGCCAAACCTCAAAAAGCACATGAGCAAGACAACTGAAAAAGCGAAAGCCAGCAAAAGCACTGCAACCACCGAGCGCGGACAGATGATGTTCGGGCGCGATATTTTCGTCGAGGCACTCGAGCGCGAAGGTTGCGAAGTCATTTTCGCGTATCCCGGCGGCGCGAGCATGGAAATCCATCAGTCGCTGACAAAGTCCAAGATTCGCACGATTCTCCCGCGCCACGAACAGGGCGGCAGTTTCGCGGCGGAAGGTTACGCGCGCGCGACGGGCAAAGCGGGCGTTTGCATGGGCACCAGCGGACCCGGCGCGACGAATCTCGTCACAGCCATTGCCGATGCTTACATGGATTCGTGTCCGCTTATCGCGATCACCGGGCAGGTGACGCAGGCGATGATTGGCCGGGGCGCGTTTCAGGAGACAGACATCATCGGCGTGACGCTGCCGATCGTGAAACACAGCTATCTCATCACGGACATCAACGACATTCCGCGGGTCGTGAAGGAAGCGTTTTACATTGCGCAAAGCGGACGTCCGGGTCCGGTGGTGATTGATTTCCCCAAAAATATTCAACAAGCGAAAGCGCAGCCGGTCTGGCCAACGCTGGCAGACATCAAGAAAAATTTGCGCGGTTACACGCAACCCGACTTGCGCGCGGATGATCTCGCGTTGAATGAAATCATCGGGCTGATTGAAAAAGCTGAACGTCCCGTGCTTTACGTTGGTGGCGGCATCATCACGAGCGGCGCATCAGCCGAATTGAAAAAATTTGCCGAGGCGACGAATATTCCTGTGACGACCACGCTCATGGGCATCGGCGGTTTTCCAGAAACACATCCGCTTTCGCTCCGCTGGCTCGGCATGCATGGTTCCGCTGCGGCGAACTGGGCGGTAAACGGCGAATACGAATATCGCAAAAGTTTTGACGCTCCGATGATCAAGATGAAGGACGGCGCAGATCTGTTGCTCGCATTCGGCGTGCGTTTCGATGACCGCGTGACCGGCAAGTTCGAGGAATTTTGCAAGAACGGCACGATTGTTCACATTGACATTGATGCGTCCGAGTTGAACAAGAATCGCAAGGCGAACCTGCCGGTGGTTGGCGACATCAAGGATGCGTTGACGCGTTTGAACAAGCTCGTGGCAAAACGTCCGATTCAAAAGAAGCACACCGCCTGGCTCGCGCAGATCGCCGAGTGGCAGAAGAAAGCGCCGTTCGCCTATCGCATCACGCCGGAGATCGCCAACAGCGATCACATGATCGACCACATGCAGGGCAAGGAGAGCGAAGTTATTTTGCAGCAGATGGTGATTGAAACGCTTTACGAACTCACGAAGGGCGAGGCCTATATCACCACTGGGGTTGGCCAGCATCAGATGTGGGCGGGCCAGTGGTACAAATACAAATATCCGCGCCAGTTCACCACCAGCGGCGGCCTTGGCTCGATGGGCTACGGTTATCCCGCCGCGCTCGGCGTGAAGGTGGCGCTGCCCGACAAGCAAGTCATTGACATCGACGGCGATGGTTCATTCCTGATGAACATCCAGGAGCTTGCCACTGCGCATGTCGAAAAAATCGCGGCCAAGGCCATCATCCTGAACAACCAACATCTCGGCATGGTGGTGCAGTGGGAGGATAATTTCTACGCTGGCAACCGCGGCCACACTTATCTCGGCGACCCGGAACATCGTCCCGAGATTTATCCCGACTACGTCCGCGTGTGCAATTCGTTCGGTGTGAAATGCGAGCGCGTAATGTTCAAAAAGGATTTGCGCGCCGCCATCCAGCGGATGCTCGATGCCGATGAACCTTACGTCCTCGATGTGGTGACGCCTTACAGCACGCACGTTATCCCGTTCATCCCCGCCGGCAAGACCGTGGCGGATATGATCTGGAAGCCGTAATTTCAGTTGGAGTTCACGCTTTAGCGTGTTTCTCCGACAAAACAACCTGAAGGTTGGACTCCAACGCCGGGGCAATTACTTGCTCCGGCTTTTCTTTTTGTTACGCTCCCGTTCGTCATGCGAAATTACTTTCTGTTGGCCGCGTTGTTTCTGAGCACTTCCCTTTTTGCCGCCGAAAAAACTTTTGATTTCAGCAATACACCGCTCGACCAGACGCCCAAAGGGTTTCGCAGCACGGTTGCGGGCAAGGGCAAGTCGGGCGCGTGGAAAGTCATCCTCGACGACGTGCCGCCGATCCTCGCGCCACTGACGGCCAATGCGCCGATAGTCGCCAAACGCACGGTGCTCGCTCAATTGTCGCGCGAGCCGGTGGACGAACGTTTTCCGATGCTGATTTACGAAGATGAAACGTTCGGCGACTTCAAGCTGACGACGCGGTTCAAAACGGTTGGCGGCGCTATCGAGCAGATGGCTGGGATTGCGTTTCGAATTCAGAACGAAACGAATTATTACGTGCTGCGCGCCAGTTCGCTCGGGAACACGTTTCGTTTTTATAAAGTCGTGAACGGCGAGCGCGGCGCGTTGATCGGGCCGGAAGTGCAGATTCCAAAAGATGTCTGGCATGAGATGACGATTGAATGCAGAGGCAACCAGATTCATTGCCTGCTGAACGGGAAGGAAATTATCCCGATGCTCTCAGACAATACTTTCACAGGCGGGAAAATTGGTTTTTGGACAAAGTCTGATTCCGTCAGTTATTTCGTGGATACAAAAATCACCTACACACCGCGCGAAATTCTTGCGCAAACGCTCGTCAGTTCCGCCTTGAAAAAGTATCCGCGCGTGCTGGGCATAAAACTTTTTGCCGTGCGTGAGCCAGGCAAGGCACCGGTCATCATCGCCAGCAATGATGCGCATGACATCGGCGACGCCGGTGGCAAGGTCGAACAGGATGTTATCACTCAGGGCCGAAGTTATTTTGGCAAAAGCAAAGAGGTGGCGACGGTCACAATTCCGCTGCGCGATCGAAATGGCGAAACCATCGCCGCCGCGCGGTTAATTATGAGAAGCTTCCTCGGTGAGACGGAAGACGCCGCCCTGATGCGCGCCCAGCCGATCATGAAGGAAATGCAGTCGGGCGTCCAATCCCTCGAAGATTTGCTGCAATAATCCCGTCCTTCCCGGGAACAAACCGTCTTTCGCGTTGCTCTCACTTTTGAGATGAGACTAACGCAATTTTTACTACCCCCGCCTCGCAATCTTTAATTTGCGGAAAACGGCGTTAGGCCGGCTTTATGCTTTCTCACAACTATGAAGATCTGTGTATTCATTGAACGTGATGGAGTGCTGAACCAGGTGCGCGTCGAACGCCAGCATCCGGTCAGCCCGGTAACTTTGGAGGAATTCAAAGTCAACCCGGTCGCGGCGGCCTTGGTGAAAAAACTCAAAGCCGCCGGTTTAATAGTCATCGCCACGACCAATCAACCCGGCATCTCGCGCGGCTACGTCCCGCGCCGCGAACTGGACCGCATGCACGATGTTTTGTGCCGCGCGGTGGAGTTGGATGACCTGCTCGTCTGTCCGCATGACGAG
>JBEEGR010000052.1:0-6091 GCA_041166985.1 Verrucomicrobiota bacterium
CGCGGTCCTGTTTCTTTGCGGTAACACTTCGCGAAGCGATAATCATCAAGACAATCGAGATTTCATCTCCCTCTCTTCCACAAAGTGGAAGAGAGGGCCGGGGAGAGGAGGTGCGTTGATCTTTCCATGAGCCTGATTGCGGTCCTTTACCACTCCACAATCACCGTCGGGCAGACGGGGAAACGCCCGCATTCCGCGCCGTAAATGCTCAGGCCGCCAATGGCGACGGCTTCCGAGGGAACGGCGCAACGCAGCCGTAACGCGTCATGGCCATCGTGCAAAACGATTTGCCGGAGCAGTTCCCCTTCCGCAAACGCGTGGACGAGATAACCATAAGCGCCGACACCGCCGCGCAGATAACTGAGCACGCCGCGGGCATCGTGCGGATGATTGCGCAGCACGCCCTGATAAACCGGCACGTCGTTGAGCGACATTTGCATCGTGGTCGGGAAAATGTCCGAATCGGTTTGCGGACTGTCCATGCGATGCGATGAGGCTTCGCAGAGAACTTTGAGCCGGCGCGCTTTGCTGAGGTCCGCGCCCTGCAACGGGAACGTCCATTCAAAAAAACCGTGGCCGAAACCGTAACAACAATCCTCGGCGCGTTCCTTGTCGCGGTCGGCCGTGCCGCCGCTCCATTCGGAAGCGGCCCAATCGAACGGCGCGCCGCGCAGGACGAGGGCGCGCGGTGATTCTTCCCGGCTGGCCGGATAAACGCCGTTGACAAAAAAGTTCACGAAGTTTTGCGCGATGACCGCGCCGCCGGGTGTGCGCGCGGAAAGGAGCAGGGTGCAGAGCATCGGCGATTCAGGCATTTTTAATTCGAGCACTTTCGCCAGTTCGACTTTGCGATGCGGGAATTTTATCGGGGCGCGGCCTTCGGCCAGATCCTGATGCACGCGACCGCACGAGTCAACGCCGCCCATTTCCCAGTGCAACAGAACATTTTTGTGCGGCTGCATGGAAAAGTGCGACGAGGCGACTTCGAGCTTGATCGTCTCGCCGGGTTTGACGTGGCACGCGGGCGGAGCATTGATCGGGAGCGTGTTGCTTTCATTGATGATGCGCGGGTCGTAGCCGAATTCCTTGGGCGTGCGGTCGTAATTCAGGAAGCCGTTGTATTCCCATTCGACATCGTGCAACTCGGTGTAGATGTACGCGGAAATCTGTTGGTAGCGGCGCATTTCGTTCGTGAGAAATTTAAAACTCCAGCTCACGTCCTTGTCGCCGTCCAGCGCGCCGATGCCGCCGTATTCGCTGTTGATGAGCGGCTGGCCTTTGTGCAGAAAGCCGGGCACGTAATTAAAACTGGAACCAACGAACGTGGACTTCACGATTTTGCCGATGTGCTCCTTGGCTTTCTCGTAATCGCTGATGTAAAAATGCCACGAGTTGATGTCGGTATCGCAATGCTGATAGTACTCGAGATGGTCCCAGTGGCAGACGCTCATGTCTTCGACCAGGCGTGTGGGGTCGAGTTGCTTGGCCAGTTCCCACATATCCTGCACCCATTCCTGCGGCCGGATTAACTCGCCTTTTTGCGGCGTCGGTTTTTTGGCGGTTTCCATCAGGGATGCTTCCGAACGCACCAGCGACGGTGTCGGCGCGAGGAGTTTGTCGAGAAAACTGTTTTGACCGCCGAAACCCCAGGTTTCGTTGAACAGGCACCAGGCGAAAATGGATGGGTGATTGAAATCGCGTTCGATGCCTTCGCGCATCAACTGTTCGAAACGTTCGCGTCCGAGCGCGGTGTCGCCGCCTTCGCCAAAGTTCGGGAAATCCGCCATCAGCAACATGCCCATTTTGTCGGCCCAATAATAAATCAGCGGGTCATCCACCTTGATGTGAATGCGCAGAAAGTTGAACCCGACTTTTTTTCCGTAGGCGATGTCGTTCTTGATGACGTCCACCGACGATGCCGTGTAAACGCCATCCGGATAAAACGACTGGTGCAATGCGCCACGCAGATAACGCGGCACGCCATTCAACCGCAGCGAAGTCGGCACGCCGGATTCCCTGGCGATTTCGAAATCCACCTTGCGCATTCCGAAATAGGTCCGCACGAGGTCCTGCGTTTCTTTGCCGTGCCGCAAGCGGAGTTGGACATTGTAAAGATTCGGCTCGTTCGGGTCCCAGAGTTTTAATGTCTGAAGTTTAATTGTTTCATCAGCGACACCGTCCTTGATTTTGAGCGAGGAGGTTTGCGTGGCTGGGGGCGCCGCCGTCCCGGTGGCATTTTGGCTGGTGGCACTCGCCGGCGAGACGATTTCAATTTCCAGCGATGCTCCGTTTTTAACGCCGACACATTGAATCGTGAACCGCACCGTTCCCGCATCAATATCGCCGACGATTTTGAAAGACCGAATATGCGCTTCACTGCGCGGTTCGATGAACACCGTCTGCCAGATGCCGCTGGTCGTGGTGTACCAGCGCCATTGTTTGCCGACCGGCTGTTCGCGATTGTCCATCGGGTCTTCGACGCGGAGCACAATCAGGGCGATGCGCCTGCCATCGCGTTCCACGAGCGAATCGGTGAGATCGAATTCAAACGGCGTATAACCGCCTTCGTGATGCCCGAGATGTTTGCCGTTGCACCAGCAGTCGGTGAAGAAATCCGCCGCGCCGATGGTGAGGATGACGCGTTTGCTTTCCCATTCGGTTGTTTGCGGGATTTCAATCTCACGCCGATACCAGCCCACTTCATAGCGCGTGGCGGAGCGGTGATTTTCGCGCGTGACTTCCAGCGGATTGCGGAAAACCCGCGTGGCATAATAATTATCATTGCCCGCCCCGTCCCCTTCGCCCCAGGCGGCGAGTGATTCCCAGCAGAACGGCACGATGATCTGCTCACGCCATTCCAGCGGGTCGGGCGCAAACCAGTTTTCGCTGATGCCGCGCTGTTCGCCGTCAAAGCGAAACTGCCACGGGCCATTGAGATTGAGCCAGTCCTGGCCTTCGATGGTGCCGCGCTGTCGTTCCGGGCGCGGGTATTCCGGCCGGGGAAAAAGAAATTGTGTTGGCATAAATAAAAACAGTTTCGTTAAATTGTTGAACGGTAAAATGAATTACACACGCGGCGAGCGTCGCACGCGTGTTAATCAATTTTGCTTAACTCATCCGCGTCACGCTGCCGCCGACTCCATTTCGTCAGCGTTACTATCCACCGCGGAACCATTATCTTCAAAAACTTTTTGCCAGCGTTTTAATTCGCGGGCGAGCGGCTCATAGATTTCGCGGTGTCCATTGGCATCGGGATAATCCCAGAGCGCGTTATGACAATGCCGGCCATCCGCCCAGCCAGGATGATTCAAAATGGGATAAAGACACATGCCGTGGACGGGAATGCCGCTTTCCAGCGCCGCCTTCGTTTCCTGGCAAACGTAACGCAGCCAGCCCGCGCGGATTTTATTTTCCGAACCGGTTTCGGCGATGAGCATCGGCCGATGATAACGTTGATACACTTCACCGAGCATTTCACGAAAGGGCCGATAAAGCGGATGCCGACGGGAAATCGGCGTGAACCGGCGGATGCGCTCGACGCCCTTGAGATTGTAGAACCATTGATTGTGCGGATAAAAATTCACACCGACGATGTCGAGATATTTTTCGTGACCGCCCAGTTCCGGCCAGACGCGCCCGCTCAACATGTCGAACGCCTGAAACTGTGATTGGCGATACGCTTCGGCATCCGGTTTGTCCTCGGGCCTTTTTTGCGCGGCGATGACGTGAATGATTGGATCCACATGCACAAAGCGCGCGTTCGGCGTCACCGCCCAGATCGCATCCATCGCCGAAATCGCGGCACGGACGAGCTGTGATTTCAATTCAAACCCGCGATTGGTCGCGAACGGATAAATTGAGCCCTCATCCCCAGCGGCCCACGAGAAATAGGAAATTTCATTCACCGGCACAAAGAAACCGGGTTCGCCGGTTTCATGATTCAACCATTTCGCAAAGGCGGCGCCGAAATTCGCCAGCGCCGTCACAAACTCCGGTTTGAAAATATCGAGATGATCCGGCCAGCCGAAGTGGCACAGGTCCCAGATGATCTGCGTACCGGTCGCTTGCGCGGCGCGAACAATAGGCAGCGCGGTGGAAAAATCGTATTTGCCCGGAGACGATTCCGCCAGATGCCAGCGGATGCCTTCGCGCGCGACGCGCAGATATTGCTTTTGCATCCGCCGATAATCCGGTTGCGCGAATGTGTCGTGATGCGTCGCTGCCACCATATCGAGGCGCCTGCCGCCGCGGAGGCGATGCGTGGAACATTCAAAGCCGCCCATGAAGAAACTGCGAAAGAGCGGTTCCCGGGGTATAGCTTCTCGTCCTGAACTGGATTCATTCCATTTCATGCAATAAAAAGCTTACGGAATCGCAATGGCCTGGGCGCGTTTTCGGGTCGTGGTTCTCCGTGGTTTTACCAAAGCGGGGAAGGTGACGGTCGCCAAGGTCGGCGCGGACTGCAACTGCGCCGCATCGGCCCGCGAGACATTCGAGATTTTCGCGTAGAGCGTGAGCGCCTGCGCGACGACCTGGTCCATGTTGTAGTATTTGTAAGTGGCGAGTCTTCCCGCAAAATGCACGCCGGACTGCTCGGCCAACTCCTGATACTGGTGATAAATGTCCGCGTTCTCTTTCCGTGGAATCGGGTAATAAGGATCGCCCTCGGATTTTGAAAATTCGTAAACAATGCTGGTCTTGGCGTGTTCCTGGCCGGTCAGATGTTTGAATTCCGTGACGCGCGTGTAGGCATTGTCATTCGGATAATTCACCACTGCCACCGGCTGAAACTGCGCGACGTTGTGCGTCTCGTGTTTGAAGTCGAGGCAGCGATACGGAAGTTTGCCAAAACGATAATCAAAATATTCATCCACCGGTCCGGTGAAAATTAATTCCTTATGCGGCACGACATCCTTGATGTGGCGATAATCGGTGTTGAGCAGCACGTGAATATTTGGGTGATCGAGCATGTTTTCAAACATGCGCGTGAAGCCATGTTTGGGCATCGCCTGATAGTTGTCCGTGAAATACCGGTCATCGCGGTTCGTGCGCGTCGGGACGCGGGCCGTGACCTGCGCGTCGAGTTCGGATGGATCCAGCCCCCACTGTTTGCGCGTGTAACCGCGAAAGAATTTTTCGTAAAGTTCGCGGCCCACTTTGCTGACCACAACGTCCTCGGACGTGCGCACGTGCTCGATTTTTTCGGCGCGGCTCGCGAGAAATTCCTCCATCTGAAACGACGTCAGACTCAGTCCGTAAAGGGTGTTGATCGTGTCGAGGTTGATGGGAATCGGCACGAGTTGGCCGTCCACGTGCGCCAGAACTTTGTGCTGATACTGCCGCCATTCGGTGAAGCGTGAAAGATAATCGAACACTTCTTTCGAGTTCGTATGGAAAATGTGCGGACCGTACTTGTGAATCAGAATTCCAGAATCATCGTAACAATCGAACGCATTGCCCGCGATGTGCGGACGGCGATCCACGATCAGAATCTGTTTGTTGGATCCGCGCGCCAGGCGTTCGGCGAGCACGCTGCCCGCGTAACCCGCCCCCACAATCAAATAATCAAACCCTTCGGTTTTGACAGAATAATTGTTTCCATGGCCATTTAAGTTTTCCTGTTTCATGCCGTCACTCCGGTTGATTGTTTCTTGAGGATTGCTTCCTCGATGTGGGCTTCGAGTTTGGCCACGATGGAATCCCACGAGTTTTCTGAAGCCATTTTCAACCCGGCCTTCACGAGGGCCGAGTCGGGTTGCGCCACCGCTTCGCGGCACAACGCGATAAATTCATCCTGGTTGTTTGCCACCTTGACGACGGAACCGAAATTGCGAACCACGTCAGGTACTGCCGAACTCACGATCGGGCGCGCCGTCGCCATATATTCAAGAGCCTTGGTTGGATTGATGTATTCAGTGGACTCGTTCAGGGCGAACGGCATGAGGCAGACATCAAATGTTTTGCAGTAAGCCGGTAAATCCGTATAGGAGCGACCGCCGAGCCAGTGCAGATTCGAACGCTTCGGAATCGTATTCACATCCACTTTTGTCGCGGGGCCGACGATGACCACGGACCATTCAGGGTTCGCATC
>JBEEGR010000053.1:0-6308 GCA_041166985.1 Verrucomicrobiota bacterium
CGCTCGTCGAGGGCGCGAAACGCCAGAAGACGCCGAACGAAATCGCGCTCACAATTCTGCTCGCCGCCCTCACAGTGATTTTCCTGCTCGTCTGTGTCACGCTGAAGCCGTTCGGCATTTATTCGAACACGGCGTTTTCCGTTCCGGTGCTGATCGCGTTGCTGGTCTGTTTAATTCCAACAACCATCGGCGGACTTTTGAGCGCCATCGGCATCGCGGGCATGGATCGTTTGCTTCAACGCAACGTCCTCGCGATGAGCGGACGCGCGGTGGAAGCTTCCGGCGATGTTGATGTGCTGCTGCTCGACAAAACCGGCACCATCACACTCGGCAATCGCCAAGCCGCTGATTTTCTTCCCGCACCCGGAATCACCGTCGAACATCTCGCTGACGCCGCGCAAATGTCTTCGCTCGCCGATGAAACGCCTGAAGGCCGCAGCATTGTGGTACTCGCAAAAGAGAAATTCAACATTCGTGGACGTGAAGTCGTTTCGCCGCCCGCGCATTTTGTTCCGTTCACCGCGCAAACCCGCATGAGCGGCGTGGACATTCCCGCGCTCGACGGTCGTCCCGCGCAACACATTCGTAAAGGCGCCGCCGATGCCATTCGTATTTACGTGGACCAACAAGGCGGCCAGTTCGCTCCCGCTGTAAATCAGGTTGTCGAAAACATTTCGCGCTCCGGCGGGACACCGCTGGTCGTCGCCGAAGGACGCAACGTGCTTGGCGTGGTGCATCTCAAAGACATTGTCAAAGGCGGCATCAAGGAACGCTTTGCGCAGCTTCGCAAAATGGGAATCAAAACCGTGATGATCACCGGCGATAACAAACTCACCGCCGCTGCCATCGCGGTCGAAGCGGGCGTGGATGATTTTCTTGCCGAAGCAAAACCCGAAGACAAACTCGCGCTGATCCGCCGTGAACAAAGTGGCGGACGCATGGTCGCGATGATTGGTGACGGCACTAACGACGCCCCTGCCCTTGCCCAGGCCGACGTTGGCGTGGCGATGAACACCGGCACGCAAGCCGCGAAGGAAGCCGGCAACATGGTGGACCTCGACTCGAATCCGACGAAGCTTCTTGAAATTATTGAAATCGGAAAACAACTGCTCATCACGCGCGGTTCGCTCACGACATTCAGCATCGCGAATGATGTCGCAAAATATTTCGCGATCATCCCGGCGATGTTGATGGTAACGTTTCCCGCCATAGCCCCACTCAACATCATGCGCCTGCATAGCCCGACGAGCGCAATTCTGAGCGCCGTGATTTTCAACGCGCTTATCATCATCACGCTGATTCCGCTCGCGCTGCGTGGTGTGAAATTCAGACCCGTGGCGGCGCTGGCTATTCTCCAGCGTAACCTGCTCATTTACGGTGGCGGAGGTATTCTGCTTCCCTTTCTCGGTATCAAGCTCATTGATGTCATCATCACCGCTCTCAAACTTGTTTAAACGTATGAAAAATTTCCTTTCTGAATTTCGCAGTGCCGTCATGGTCACGCTGATGCTGGCGGTGGTTTGCTGCGGATTATATCCACTCGTCGTGTTCGGAATCTCGCAAGCGCTCTTTCGTGACAAGGCGAACGGAAGTTTAATTGTGGATGCCGACGGAACAATTCGCGGCTCGCGCTTGCTTGGCCAGCAATTCACCGCCGAAAAATATTTTCACCCACGCCCCTCCACGGCGGGCAATGGTTATGACGCGGCCAGTTCCAGCGGCAGCAATCTCGGTCCGACGTCGCAAAAATTAAACGACGCCATCAAAGACCGCATCGCCACTTATCGCAGCGAGAATGGTCTGAAAGAAACTGATCCGGTCCCCGCCGACGCCGTCACCGCGTCCGGCAGCGGCCTCGATCCGCATATCAGTTTGCGTAACGCTGAATTGCAGGCCCCGCGCGTAGCCAGGACTCGCGGAGTAACGATTGAAAAAGTCATGGAACTTGTTCGCGCGAACACGGATGGCGCCGATCTCGGTTTTCTGGGCGATCCGGGCGTGAATGTTTTGAAGCTGAATTTGGCATTGGATGGATTGGCCGGTGGCAGTTCATCCGGAAAGTGAGGACCGTTTATGAATCTGTATCATTCAACTTCCGAGGGCCTCCGCAAATGCCGAGAGGCGCGGCGGCGTTACCTTCAACAAAAGTGTTTGGCCGGCGCACGACACAAAGAGCACAAGCACAAGCGGTCGTTTATCGCGCGGTTCTTGCGCCTGCATTGAACCCGACCGAAGATTATGAACCAAGTGGTGATTTGCTTCATTCCGAGTAGCCCGACCCAAAAGGACTTCGAGACAGGAATGCGAGAACACTTGAAAGAATTTAAGCGCGCCGAAATTCCATCCCAGGCGGAAACCAATTCGATTTCAACGCGGGACGCGGATGATCTGCCGTTGTGGAGATGGTTCATTTCCGACAAATAATTAAACACGATTGCCCGAAATATTTTAAGCTGAATCCAACATTAAACCAGATACACTTTTTTTGTGAACGACGGCGACCGCCCCAATCCTGACGCATTGTTGGCTGCGATTCAAAGCGAAGCCGCACAGGGCAGGCGCGGCAAGCTCAAGGTTTTTCTCGGCATGTCTCCCGGCGTCGGCAAAACCTACGCCATGCTCGAAGCCGCGCAGCGCGAATTGAAAGCCGGACGCGACATTGTCATCGGCTACGTTGAAACGCACGGACGAAAAGAAACCAACGCCCTCACCGCTGGCTTGCCGATGGTTCCGCGCAAATCTCTTGAGCATCGCGGCATCGCGCTCACCGAAATGGATCTCGACGCCTTGCTCGCGCGCCGATCACAACTCGCGCTCGTGGATGAACTC
This sequence comes from Verrucomicrobiota bacterium, assembly GCA_041166985.1. Lineage (GTDB taxonomy): Bacteria > Verrucomicrobiota > Verrucomicrobiia > Limisphaerales > DASXHY01 > DASXHY01. Next base: position 2,830 of record JBEEGR010000053.1, read on the forward strand.
GCGCACACCAACGCGCCCGGTTCACGTCATCCCAAGCGCTGGCACGACGTGCAGGAGTTGCTCGACGCGGGCATTGATGTTTTCACCACCGTCAATGTCCAGCATCTCGAAAGCCGCGCGGATGTCGTCCGCCAGATCACCGGTGCGGAAATTCGCGAAACCGTTCCCGACAGCGTGCTCGATTCTGCTGAAATTGAATTGGTGGACCTGCCGCCAGCGGAATTGTTGCAACGACTCGAAGAAGGCAAAGTTTATTTACCCGATCGCGCGGCGGCAGCAGCGGCGAATTTTTTCCGCGAATCAAATCTCACCGCGTTGCGTGAACTCGCATTACGACTCGTTGCCGACCACGTCGGTGAAGACACGCAGGAGTTTCATCGCACGCAAACGACTGAAGGCCCGTGGAAGACCGGCCATCGTCTGCTTGTTGCCGTCAGCGCCAGTCCGCTGTCCGAGCCGCTCATTCGCTGGACCCGTCACATGGCGGACGGTTTGAAATGCCCCTGGCTGGCTGTGCATGTCGAGAACTCGCGCCCGCTGGATGAATCTGCGCAAAGCCGTTTGGAAAAAAATCTCGCGCTGGCGCGAACGCTCGGCGCGGAAGTCATCGCCACCGCCGACGAGGATCTCGTTCATGGGCTGCTGCGCATCGCGCATCAACACAATGTCAGCCAGATCATTGTCGGCAAACCATCCGCTGCGAATTGGCTGGAATGGTTGCGCGCCGGAAAATTACTGCGACGGCTCACGCGTGAAAGCGGCAACATTGATTTGCACGTCGTGCGCGCCGAAAAAACCGAAGCCGCGCCAGCCAAACCGCGCTGGCGCTGGCCGGTGCAATCCCATTGGCAACAATACATCGCCACAATCGGCGTGCTTGCCACAGTCGGTTTGCTGAATGCGTTGTTGAATCAATTCACCGGACCGCGCGTGCCGGGTTTGGTTTTTCTGCTGGCAGTCGTGCTGCTCGCGTTGTTCGTCGGGCGCGGACCCGTTTTTCTGGCGGGCGCGTTGAGTGCGATGGCGTGGAATTTCTTTTTTCTGCCGCCGCGTTTCACGTTTGTCATCGCCAATGTCGAGGATGCGATTCTGTTCGGACTTTATTTCGTGGTCGCGATTGTGCTCGGGCAACTCGTGGCCCGCATTCGCGCGCAGGAACTGGCCGAGCGCCATCGCGAAGAACGCGCCACCGCGCTGTATCAATTGAGTCGCGAACTGGCGCAGGCCGGCACGCGCGATGAAGTCACGTGGCAACTCATGGCCGAAGTCACGCGCGTTTTTCATTCGACGGTCGCGGTCATCCTGCCGACCGGGCAAAATTTTTCCGTTCATCCCGACAGTTCGCTCACGTTGACCGAAAAGGAATTGAATGTGGCGGAATGGGCGTTTCATCATCGGCAGGCGGCGGGCCGATTCACCGATAATCTGCCGGGCGCGGAAGCGTTGCATCTGCCGCTCACCACGGAGCGCGCGGTTCTGGGCGTGCTCTCAGTGAAGTTGCCGGAAAAAACATTCACGCTCGCGCAACGCGATTTGCTCGAAGCCTACGCGCGTCAGGCGGCGCTCGTGCTTGACCGCGTGGCCCTGCGCGCCGCCGCCGAGCAGAGCAAATTGGTCGCCGAATCCGAACGCCTGAGCAACTCGTTGCTTGATTCGATTTCGCACGAACTGCGCACGCCGCTCGCGGCCATTACCAGCGCGGCCGCCACGCTGGCCGATGCGAACGGCGCGCCGGATGAATTGCGGCGCGCGATGGTGAAGGAAATCCAGGAAGCCGCTGCGCGGTCAAATCGGCTCATCGGAAATCTGCTCGACGTAACGCGGCTTGAATCCGGCCACGTTCGGGCCAAACTCGACTGGTGCGACGTCGGCGATTTGATTCAAACAACACTACGATTTGTTGAGCGGGAATTATCGGGGCACGAAATCAAAGTCGGCATGTCAGAAAAACTGCCGCTGGCGCGGCTTGATTTTACGTTAATGCAACAGGCGCTCTCCAATCTGCTGCTGAACGCCGCCATTCATACGCCGCCCCACACGGCCATTTCAATTCAAGCGCGGCAGGAAAACGGTTTTTTGGAATTGAGCGTCGCGGATAGCGGGCCGGGATTGCCGCCCGAGTTGTTGCCGCGCGTTTTTGACAAATTTTCCCGGGCGCCGAATTCACCGGCTGGCGGCAGCGGCTTGGGATTGGCCATCGTCAAAGGTTTTATTGAAGCGCAAGGCGGACGAATCTCCGCCGCAAATCGCGTGAGCGGCGGCGCAATTTTTACGATCCGCGTGCCTCAAACCGAAAAACAGCCCGTGACCGAATCACAACTGTGAGCGAGAAGTCTGATAAATTATTTAGCGCGGCGCTTGTCATTGACGATGAGCCGCAGATTCGCCGCCTGCTGCGCGTCACACTTGAAGCCAATGGCTATCGCGTTTTTGATGCCGTTACCGGACAGGACGGTATCGTGCAGGCCGCGCAATGCCGTCCTGACGTGATTCTGCTCGACCTCGGCTTGCCGGATCTGGATGGCGTCGCCGTGCTGAAGCGTCTGCGCGAATGGACTCGCGTGCCGGTCATCATTCTGAGTGTGCGGGATCGCGAGCGCGACAAAATCGCCGCGCTTGATGCCGGTGCGGACGATTATGTCACAAAGCCTTTCAGCCCCGGCGAACTTCTGGCGCGTGTTCGCGCAGCGTTGCGTCATGCGCAACCGCAAGGTGTGGATGCGTTTTTCAGCAACGGCGATGTCGAAGTGGATCTTTCCGCGCGCGTCGTGCGCAAGGCTAGGCAAGAGGTGAAACTCACGGCGACAGAATATTCCCTGTTGCGCCTGTTCGTTCAGCACGTCGGCAAAGTACTGACGCACCGACAGATTCTTCGCGAGGTTTGGGGCGAAAATTACGTCGAGCAGTCACACTACTTGCGCGTTTACATGGCGAAGCTGAGGGAAAAACTGGAAACAGATCCCGCTCGACCTGCATTGTTCCTAACCGAACCGGGTGTGGGTTATCGTTTAATTGAAATCAACTGACCAGGTGTGAAGCTGGTTGCATCTTTGCGCTGTGTGCAGTTTTCGACACGTTTTTTTGAGACCGCGTTTTATCACCCTTTAAAATTTCCAATGAAAACAGCGGTTTCCTGAAAACCATTTGTTGAATTTAATGTGGCACCGATTGTGCCGTAGGTCAGATATGGAAACGCAATTCGGTTTCGAAAAGTGCCTCCCGTTTATCGCGTCTCAATTCCATCCCAGCGGCGCGGCGGGCAACAATGTGCCGCGGCTTGCCATCACCATTTCCCGGCAATCCGGTTCCGGCGGTCATGCTGTCGGAGAAAAGCTGGCGGACTATCTACAGGCCCATGCTCCCGAAAGTCCGCTGCCGTGGATGCTGTTCGACCGCAATCTGGTCGAAAAAGTTCTCGAAGAACATAATCTGCCGAGCCGCATTTCCCGCTTCATGCCCGAAGATCGCGTCTCTGATTT
>JBEEGR010000054.1:0-5902 GCA_041166985.1 Verrucomicrobiota bacterium
CTCGACTTGGCGCTGTTGCTCTGTATTCTGATTTACGACGCCATTCACAAACTGATTGCATTTTCGCCGGTGGTGATGGGCCTTTGCCGTTTTTTCCTTTATGTGGTTGCCGCCTCTACGGGAGTCAACGGTGTTACCGGCTCAACCGTCTGGTGCGGACTCGCGCTTGCGTCCTACATCGTGGGATTAAGTTTTCTGGCGCGGCGTGAGAGCGCGCGCGGACCGGTTCAATACTGGCCACTGTTTTTTTTAGCAGTCCCCGTTTTGCTGGCGCTACTCATCAACGCGGGCGGTTTTGTTCAGCCGACTTTGCTGCTGGCGAGCGTTCTCGCTTTGTGGATGGCGCAGAGTCTGCGATTTGTTTTTCACGCCATCGAACGCAATATCGGACGCGCCGTTTCCAATCTGTTGGCGGGAATTGTGTTGGTGGATTTGCTGGCGAACCCGGACATGCCGCGCGAACTCAGCGCGATTTTTTTACTGTTGTTCGCGCTGGCGCTGATTTTTCAACGCTTCATTCCCGCAACCTGATTGCCGACTCACGCGATAGCAGATTTGTGATGGTGATGAACTGTTTTGCTGTGCGAAGCATTCGCCCGCAATTTTGAAATAATCGCCGGCAGATGCTTCAACACGTAATCCACTTCGGCTTCCGTGTTGTAAATACCAAGACTGAAACGCACGCTGCCGCGTGCGCGCGTCGGAGTGCAGCCCATCGCCACGAGCACATGCGACGGATCAAGCGAACCCGACGTGCAGGCCGAACCGCTGGAAACGCAAATACCGACTTCATCCAGCAAAAGCAAAATTCCTTCCGCCTCGACGCCTTCAAACGAAAGGTTTGCTGTGTTCGGCAAGCGCTCGTCTTTCGCGCCATTGCGTACCGTGCCGGGAATATTTTTTAGAATGCTGCCTTCCAGCTTGTCCCGCAAAGCGCGAACACGAGTATTTTCATCTTTCAAATGAGCGATGGCGATTTCCGCAGCGCGTCCAAAGCCGACTATATTGGCAACATTTTCCGTTCCTCCACGCCGCCCGTGTTCCTGTCCGCCGCCGATAACGTAGGGCTGATATTTAACTCCGCGTTTCACGTAGAGGAGGCCGATCCCTTTTGGCGCATGGAGCTTGTGCGCGGAAAGCGAAAGCATGTCCACACCCAGATCTTTCGCATCAATTTTTAATTTGCCCGGAACCTGCACTGCGTCCGTGTGAAACTGGACATGTTTGCTGCGGCAAAGCGCGGCGATTTCTTCAATCGGAAACAAAACACCGGTTTCATTATTCGCCCACATCACAGAAACGATCGCGGTGTCCGTCCGAATCGCCCGCTCCAGCAAATGCAAATCCAGGCTGCCGTCGGATTCTACCGGAAGAAACGTCACTTCGTACCCGCGTTTTTGTAACGCCTGACAAAACTTGATGTTGGCGGAATGCTCAACGGCGGTAGTGACGACGTGCTTCTTCGCCGGATGGGTCACGAGCGCGCTGTAAATCGCGGAGTTGTTGCTTTCAGTGCCGCAACTGGTGAAAATAATTTCGCGTGGTTCGGCATGAATCATGGCCGCGACTTTTTCGCGCGAGCTTTCAATTTGTTTGGCGAGTTGTTTGCCGAAACCGTAAACGCTCGACGGGTTTCCCCAGAACTCGCGCAGAAAAGGAACCATGGCGTCCACGACTTCCGGCGCGACGCGCGTCGTGGCGTTGTTATCAAAATAATAAATCGGCGGCTGACTCATGTTAAGTTTCCGTTTCCAAGTGCAAACGGATGCCAAGATTGAAACTTCTTCAACCATTTTGCTAGGTCAAATATTGCCCGCGAAGCAAAACGATTTGACAACCCTTCTAAATTCCCTGATAATCCTACATAACATTACTAAACAACTTGTGATTAGCGAAACGCCAATAAAATTGACCCATAACGAGGATATCAAGGACGCGATCCCCACGCTTGCCGGCACGATTGCCTCGACGATTGCCGATGAAGCTACCGACCATTTTTCTGAAGATGATAATCAATTTTTGAAATTTCACGGCTCCTATCAGCAGGACGACCGCGACCTGCGCAAGACCGGCAAGAAATATATCATGATGGTGCGCGGCCGGATTCCCGGCGGCGTGATGACTTCCAATCAATGGTGCGTTTTCGACGAACTCGCCACGCAATACGCCAACAACACGCTGCGCATCACAACCCGTCAAAGCATTCAGTTTCACGGCATCATCAAATCCGGTTTGCGTCCGTTGGTTAAAAAAATCAACGAATCGCTGCTCTCCACTCTCGCGGCTTGCGGCGACGTAAATCGTAATGTCCTCGCTCCGCCGACCCCGGCTTACACGAAGGCGCGCGAACAGGTTTTTGCCGATTGCCATCGGGTGGCGATGGAGCTCGCGCCGAAAACTTCGGCGTATCATTCGATCTGGATTGATGGCGTCCAACTCAAACTTGACGACGAAAAAAATAAAGCCTTCGTTGATCCGCTTTACGGAAAAACCTATCTCCCCCGCAAATTCAAAACCGCATTCGTCATTCCGCCGGTGAACGATCTCGATATTCTCACCAATGATATTGGGTTTATCGCCGTCGTCGAAAACGACCAACTCGTCGGTTACAACCTCGCCGTCGGCGGTGGCATGGGGCGCAGTCATGGCAACGAAGCAACCTATCCGCGCCTGGCCGACATCATCGGATTCATGACGGCGGATAAGTTGGTGGACGTGGCCAAAGCGGTGTTGACCATTCATCGCGATTTCGGCGACCGCACGGATCGCAAACACGCGCGTCTCAAATACGTCGTTGCCGAACGTGGCGCGGACTGGACGCGTGAGGAAATCGAGAAGCGCGCCGGGATGAAATTTGCGCCCACGAAACCATATAAGTTCACAACCACGAGCGATCTTTACGGCTGGCACAAACAGGTGGATGGCCACTGGTTTTTGACACTTTTCGTGGAGACTGGACGCGTCAAAGACACTGACAAACAGCGCATGAAAACGGCGTTACGCCAAGTCGCGGAAAAATTTCCGGGAACGGAATTCCGCCTGACCGCCAATCAAAACGTCATCCTCGCGAATATTCCTGAGACTGACAAAGCCGCGATCAATTCGCTGCTCGCTTCGCACGGCGTGAAAACCGAGAAGCAGGCCAGTCTTCTGCACTCAGCCGCCATGGCGTGCCCCGCGTTGCCAACGTGCGGCCTCGCGCTGGCCGAATCCGAACGCATGTTACCCGGCTTGATTGATCGCATTGAAAAACTCTGCGGCGAACTCGGTTTGTCGGAGGAGGAAATTATTATTCGCTCGACCGGTTGTCCGAACGGCTGCGCGCGGCCTTATATGGCGGAGATCGCTTTCGTCGGCAAAGCGCCCGGACGGTACCAACTCTGGCTCGGCGGCGACACGGCGGGAACCCGTCTCAACCGGGTCTGGAAGGACGTGGTGAAAGATCCCGAAATCGAAAACGAACTTCGCCCGCTGCTCACGCGCTTCGCTAAAGAGCGTAATGTTGGCGAACGTTTCGGCGATTGGTGCGCGCGGGTCCTGTGGAAAGAACAAACCGCTGTTGCCAATTAACGCGGCAGCCTTCCTCAACTTTCATGACTCCTCATCAAATCTCCCAAGCCAACGCCGATTTGCGCAACAAATCAGCGTTGGAAATCGTCCGTTGGGCCATCGCCCAGGCAAATGGCCGCGCCATTGTCTCAACTAATTTTCGTCCTTACGAAGCCGTTGTGCTGCATCTCGCAGTGCAGGCGCAGTCGGACATTCCCGTGTTGTGGGTTGACCACGGCTACAATCGCGCCGCGACTTACAAGCACGCCGAGGAGTTGAAAAAATCTCTCAAGCTGAATCTGAAACCGTATCTACCAAAGCTCACCCCTGCTCATCGTGACGCGGTTTACGGCCCGATTCCCACGACCGATGACGAAGAGGGTCTGAAGCTTTTCAGCGCGCAAATGAAACTCGAACCGTTTCAGCGCGGCATGAAAGAACTCGCGCCAACAGTCTGGATCACCGCCTTGCGCAAAGTGCAGAATCCCAATCGCGCCGGCCTCGACATCATTTCCGAGGATAAAAACTTCGGCGCATTGAAAGTCAGCCCGGTTTTTCATTGGAGCGATGCCGACATGGAAAATTATCTGAAGCAACACAACCTTCCGAATGAGTGGGATTATTTCGATCCCGCCAAAGCCGATGAAAAACGCGAGTGCGGCCTTCATGCAGCCTGGGGCGGAAAAGCTGTGGCGAACGCTTAATCATTTTGCCAATGAGTTCCTACTATCTGGATCACCTGCAATATCTCGAAACCGAAGCGATTCACATCATGCGCGAAGTCGCGGGTGAATTCGAGCGGCCTGTACTGCTTTTTTCCGGCGGCAAAGATTCCATCTGCCTGCTGCGCCTGGCGGAAAAAGCGTTTCGTCCCTCGGACATTCCGATGCCGTTTCTTAACATCGAAACCGGCCATGAATTTCCCGAACTGCTGGATTTTCGCGATCGCCGCGCGAAACAACTGGGCGCAAAATTGATCGTGCGCACAGTGGACGATGCCATTGCCAAAGGTCTTGCGATTCCGAAACCGGGTATTGTGAGTCGCAATCAATTGCAGACTCCCGCCCTGCTCGCTGCGATTGAAGAATTTCGATTCGACTGCTGCATCGGGGGGGCGCGGCGCGATGAAGAAAAGGCGCGGGCGAAGGAACGTTTCTTCAGTTATCGCGACGGCTTTGGCCAATGGGATCCGAAAAGCCAGCGCCCGGAAATCTGGAATCTCTATAATGCGCGTCTCAATACCGGCGAAAACATGCGCGTGTTTCCGCTCTCAAACTGGACTGAGATGGACGTCTGGGAATACATCAAGCGCGAGAAGCTGGACGTGCCGACAATTTATTTCAGTCACGAACGTGAATGCTTTCGTCGCGGTGGCCAATGGATTCCCGTCCCGCCACCGCACACGGATTCGACCAAACCCGATCCTTACGATGGCGCGCGCCCGAAGCCGAATGAGAAACGCGAGTCCCTTGTGGTTCGCGTCCGCACCATCGCTGACATGATCAGCACGGGCATGATCGAATCCAAAGTTCACACCGTTGATGACATCATTACCGAAATCGCCGCCGCCCGTGTGACCGAACGCGGTTCGCGCGCAGACGACAGGGCCTCCGAAGCCGCGATGGAAGATCGTAAAAAAGCCGGTTACTTTTGATTTCACCCATGCCCCACTCTCAACATCCCATCGAAATCCTCCGCTTCAACACCTGCGGCTCCGTGGACGACGGCAAGTCCACACTCATCGGTCGTTTGCTGTACGACTCCAAAAATCTGATGGAGGACCAACTCGAAGCGCTCGAACGTTCTGCTGACATCACTGGCGGCGGACAAATCAATTTGGCGAATCTCACCGACGGACTTCGTGCCGAACGCGAGCAGGGTATCACGATTGACGTCGCCTATCGTTATTTCGCCACACCGAAACGGAAGTTCATTGTCGCCGATACGCCCGGTCACATTCAGTACACGCGCAACATGGTCACCGGCGCTTCGACGGCGAATCTCTCCGTCGTGCTCGTGGACGCGCGTCAGGGAGTCATTGAACAAACCCGTCGGCACACGTATCTCGCCGCGTTGCTCGGCATTCCGCATCTGGTCATTGCCGTGAATAAAATGGACCTCGTCGAGTGGAGCGAAGAACGTTTTCTCGAAATTCGCGAAGAGATTGAAGCCTTTCTGCCGAAGCTCGATGTGTTTCGTGACGTGAAATTCATCCCGATGTCCGCGCTCAATGGCGATAACGTCGTGGATCCGTCGAAAAACATGCCGTGGTATCCCGGCCCCGCGCTGTTGCCGCATCTGGAAACCGTTCACATCGCCAGCGATTGGAATCTCAGCTCGTTTCGTTTTCCTG
>JBEEGR010000055.1:0-6913 GCA_041166985.1 Verrucomicrobiota bacterium
TTTAACGGATAATATGCCAGCAAACCTTGGGGTGAATCCGCCAGCAGGTGATGGCCGAGCAACAAGCCAATCGTAAGTCCAACGCCTGCCATTTTGAACGAACGTGTCATCAGGGATATTTGCTCCATATGGCACTGAAATGCAATCGGCATGATAAGAACTCCGGCAAACGCTCCTGTTAGATTGAGTGACAAAAGCGTGGTCTATTACTTTTCATGGTTGGAGGTAAACGGTTCTTTTATCTTGTCCATATCGTCGGTCGGAACATTTCCTGAAACTTATTTGCGGCTTGGCCCCTCTTATTTTATGGTTCAACCAACCAAAGGAAAAATTATGAAACGAGCGATGGCTTTATTGGCAGTGATGGGATTGGCGCACGCGGCTTTTGCGGCGGCGGAAATCGGACAACCGGCGCCGGAATTTTCGGCCACGGACATTCACGGCAAGACGGTGAAGTTGAGTGATTACAAGGGCAAGGTCGTGGTGTTGGAATCGTATAATTACGATTGCCCGTTTTGCGCGAATCATTTCAATACCGGCGCGATGCAGGATTTGCAAAAGGAGCTAACATCCAAAGGCGTGGTCTGGCTGATGGTCAATTCGGTGAATCCGAAATACGCGAATCATCGTTCGCCGGAACAAGCGCAGGCGGAGTGGGACAAATTAAAACTGAACGCAACGGCGTGGCTGGATGACGGCGCGGGCACCATCGGCAAGGCGTACGGCATGAGAACGACGCCGCACATGTTCGTGATCGATCCAACCGGCACACTGGCTTACAACGGCGCGATTGATGATCGCGCATCGATGAGCGGCGACCCGCGCAAGGCGCGCAATTATGTGCGGGAGGCGGTGCAGAAAATTCAGGCGGGCAAAAAAGTGACGGTGGCGGAAACCAAGCCGTACGGTTGCGGCGTGAAGTATTGAGAAAATTGGAGTGTGCGCTGAAATAAAAACGCGGGACTGGCGGCAAGATGCCGCCGTCACTGGCACGCGAGGACGCGTGCCTCTACTGTAGAGGCAGCCATCCTGACTGCCGGTGAACGCGGCTTCCAGCCGCGTGGTTCTTTTTATGAGCTTCATTCTGCGCCGATTCGGATTTGCATCAGAGCAATTAAGCCGATTGAAAATCGGGCGCTTCGTCAGAGCGCAACCCGGGTCAGGACTTCAGCCACGGCCTGTTTGACGGAAGTGAGATTGAACGGTTTGCCGAGATGCGGATTGCCGGTTGATTGCAGGAACCCGTGTGTTTCTTCGTTCAACAGATCGCCGGTCACAAAAACCACCCGCGACTGCAGCGCCGGATATTTCTGTTTGACGATGTCGTAGAATTCCCGGCCGTTCATGCCGGGCATACGAAAGTCCGAGATGATTAAATCGAAGGATTGCCGCTCCAGAAATTCCAAGGCATGCGCGGGAGAATTGCAGACCGTCGGCGTGTGACCGAGAATTTTTAATAACTCACCCAGCAACTCAGCCAGTCCGCGCTCGTCATCCAGCACCAGGATGTTTGCTGAAGCTGGCGCTGTTTCCAGAGGTAGGGCCGCAGGTTCGTTATTGTCGGCAACTCCGGCGGGATCAGCGTCCAGACCCAGGATGGGAAATTCCAAAACAAATCCCGCGCCGCCCAGGGAAGAGGTTTGATAACGGATGTTCCCCTGGTGTTCGGTCATGATGCTGTGCGCAATGGACAGGCCGAGGCCAGTGCCGCTGCCGACTTCTTTGGTGGTGAAAAACGGTTCGAAAATTTTGCCCACCAACTCCGGCGGCACACCCGGGCCGCTGTCTTCGACCAGGATTTGAATGAGGCGCTCTTTGACGCGGGTCGAAATCTTCAAGCGCTGCACACCCGTCTGATCGAGGAGGGCGTGCAGCGCGTTATTCATCAGATTGATGAGCAACTGCTGGATCTGGTCCGGGTCGGCGGCGGTCGGCGGCAGGTCGGGCGCGAGTTCGGTTTCCAAGCGCACCGGAACGACGGCGAGATCGAATCGGCGGGAGCCGATGACGCGTTGAATGAGTTCGTTGATATTGACCAGTTCGCGCCGGGCAGATTGCTCGCGGGAGAAGGAGAGAAAATTGCCGACAAGTTTCGCAGCGCGAATGCTCTCCTGCGCGACACGTTCGAGGTCAACGCGGGTTTTGGGCGGCAGATCGTGGTGCGCGAGAATCAATTCCACGTAGCCTTTGATGACCGCGAGAGGATTATTAAGCTCGTGCGCGACGCCGGAAATCATCTGGCCAAGTGCGGAAAGTTTTTCAGCCTGGCGCAGTTGTTGTTCGAGTTTCACGCGTTCGGTCATCTCGCGGAGAAAAAACTGATAGCTGGGCCGGCCATCGAAATCAATTTGTGTCCCGTCCATCTCGACTTCCACCGAGCTGCCGTTTTTGCGAATGACCTGAAGCGAGCGCTGCTGGCGCACCCTTTCAAACCAGGCGGCGCCATCGGGCGGAGTTTGAGCGTCTGGAATATTAAAAAATGTTTTCAACGAGCGGCGCGTGGTTTCCGCGCTGGTGATTCCCAACAGATGCTCGGCGGCGCGGTTTAATTCCAGGATTTCAAAATTGTCTGGATCGGTGATGATGATGGCCTCGCCCGCCTGGTCGAACAGCGACTGGTAGCGTTCCTCGGTGGAAGTAATGCGCGTCCGCAAGACGCCCTGTTCACGTTTTTGCAATTGAAGCTGTTCGGCAGCCAGTTGCTGGCTGGAACGGACTTCTTCGAGCACGAGAATAATCATGCTGACGGCTACCAGCAGTTGAATCGCGGCGGAAATAAACAGCGCGATGCTGATCAGGTCTTTGGAATCCAGAAAAGGATACACCGCCATGTAAATTCCCCAAAGGGTAAAACCCAAGGTCAGCAGTGTGGCTCCCATGTAACTGTGCTGGTGGCGGTATTTGAGAAAACTGCGCGCGGTAAAAAGGCTGGCAGCGGCGATCAAAGTGAAAAGCGGAATACCGCCTCCCAACCGGTTGTGATTATCGAGCTGATATGCGGCGACATAGCTCCAGATCAACAGGAAGACGAGAAACAAGCCGATTATTTTCTGGGATACTCGTTCACCGAGAAAGCGCTGGCCGCCCCAGAAAAGGAAAACGGCTGAGACGCCGACACACCAGAACTGCAACATCAGCAACCACGGTTGCGGCTCGTCGCCCTGCAGACCAAACCGCAGCGTGATCCAAAGCGCGTAAAACAACCACGCCGCCGTCCAGATCGTGAAGTACCGCCGCTTCGTGTAGTAATTGAGATAATAGAAAAGCCCGACCAGCACCCAGACGGTCAGGAGAGAAATCAAAACCGCAGCTTTGAGGTATTCGCGAGAGAAATAAAAGTCCAGGTTCATCCGGCTCGGGAAAGTATTTTGATTTCGATGCGATTCTTGCGTTTCAAAAACCGCAAAGCGAGCGAAAACAATGGAACAGGTGACGGGCTAATCTGGAAACTAGCTTTTCACTTCAATCAATTCCCGCCGCGCGCCACTGAGGAGTTGTTCGACAAAGTTGGTCGAGTAAACGCCGCGCCGGAAATTCGGGTCCTGCATGATCGCCTGTTGGAAAGTAATGGTCGTCTTGACGCCGGTGATCATGTATTCGCCCAAGGCGCGGCTCATCTTGTCCATCGCTTCGCGCCGGTCGCGGCCATAAGTAATCAGCTTGCCGATCATCGAATCGTAAGACGGCGGAATCGTGTAGCCCGCGTAAGCGTGCGTGTCCACGCGAACTCCGCGTCCGCCGGGCTGGTAATACATTTCGATGCGACCGGGGCTGGGACGAAATTCGTCAAACGGATCTTCGGCATTGATGCGGCATTCAATGGCGTGGCCTTTGAATTGAACATCGCTTTGCTTGTGGCGCAACGGTTCGCCCATTGCGATCATGATTTGATAACGAACCAGATCAATCCCCGTTACCTCTTCGGTAATCGGATGTTCAACCTGGATGCGCTTGTTCATTTCGAGAAAATAAAATTCTCCCTTGTCGTCCACGATGAACTCGACCGTGCCGGCGTTGGTGTAATGAGCCGTCTCGGCGATCTTAATGGCCGCTTTGCCCATTTTTTCGCGGAGTTTTTTGTATTTATTGTCAATCAACGGCGAAGGGGTTTCTTCAACGACCTTTTGATTGCGCCGCTGAATCGAGCAATCGCGTTCGCCCAGATGAATGATGTGGCCTTTGTTGTCGCCGAGAATCTGAAATTCAATGTGGTGTGGGTTTTCGATGAATTTCTCGATATAAACGCCGGAATTGCCAAAGGCCTTTTCCGCTTCCGTTCGCGCGGTGTGATAACCTTTGACGAGCGAAATATCATTGTGCGCGACTCTCATCCCGCGCCCGCCGCCGCCCGCCACTGCCTTGATCATCACCGGGTAGCCGATACGTTTTGCCACCACCAATGCGTCCTGCTCGTTCTCCACGATGCCTTCGGACCCGGGAGGAGTCGGCACGCCCGCTTTTTTTGCCAGCGCGCGGCTGACGGCTTTGTCTTCCAGCGCGTTCATTGCGCGTGAGCTGGGACCGATAAAACGAATGTTGCAACTTTCGCACACATCGGCGAAGTGGGCGTTCTCGGAAAGAAAACCATAGCCAGGATGGATCGCATCCACATCCGCGATTTCCGCCGCGCTGATCAGGCGGTCAATGCGCAGGTAACTTTCATTCGCGGCCGCTTTGCCGATGCAGATGGCTTCATCGGCCAACTGAACGTGCATGGAATTGCTGTCCGCTTCTGAATAGACCGCCACGGTCCGGATATTCAGTTCTTTACACGCGCGAATAATGCGAACGGCAATTTCGCCGCGATTGGCTACCAGAATTTTTTCAAACATGCAGTTTGGAAGTTCTTTCCTACGACGCTTGAATTACGTTGGACGGATCTTGAATAACGGCTGGCCAAATTCAACAGGCTTGGCGTTTTCGACCATGATTTGCGTGATGACGCCTTTGGCCTCTGCCTTGATTTCGTTCATTACCTTCATGGCCTCGATTATGCAGACCACGGTCTCAGGACCGACTTCCGTGCCGACTTCCACATAGGAGGCCGATTCAGGCGAGGGCGAACGGTAAAAAGTTCCGATCATGGGCGATTTAATGTCGGCTTCCGAGCCGCTCGAAGATGCCAGGGCGGGAGCGCCAGCAGTGGCGGCAATCACAGTCGGTTGAGCATAGGTTACCAAAGGCGCTTCTTCGTAGGAAACCGTCGTGGGGATGCCGCCATTGGGACCGCGCTTCAATTTGATTTTGAAATCCTGTTTTTCCAGTTCAAACTCCGAAACGGAGTTTTTCTTCATCAAATCAATGATGGCTTTAATGTCTTTTAGGTCCACAGTTGTTCCAAATTTGAATCGTTCGCTTTAAGCAAAAAAGCAGCAGCCGGAATAGTCGACTCTGCTTAACCATGTTTCGATTGCCGCGAAGGGTAGTTCCCGATCAAAATGGCGTCAAGAGGGAAAATGGGCAACTGAACAGAGCTTGGAAACTCCCCAAAACAAGCTGCAAAACTGCAAAAATAATTATTTTACCGCTCCATTAACGCTAACCGCCGCTTCGACGGCCAAAACATAAGAGTCTGCGCCAAAGCCTGCAATCTGTCCGCGGCAGACAGGAGCAATCAACGATTTGTGTCGAAATTCTTCCCGGGCGTGGACGTTTGAAAGATGGATTTCAATCGTTGGCACGCCCACGGCAGAAATAGCATCTCTCAACGCGATACTGGTGTGAGTGTAAGCAGCAGCATTGAGAACGATCACATCGAACTCTCCTTTTGCCTGTTGAATCCACGCCACCAGCTCACCCTCGAGATTCGATTGTCGAAAATCAATTTCCGTCTTCAGCTTCGCCGCGCGTGCCCGAACGCTCTCTTCGATATCCTTTAACGTCATCCGGCCATAAACTTCCGGCTCACGCTGGCCTAAAAGATTTAGATTCGGCCCGTTTAGGAAAAGAATTTTCATCGCACGGACAAATTATCGGGCGAGCTGGCCTTTGTCGAATCGTTTTGAATCAGCCAACCCATCAAAGCAAAGGCAGTCCACGCCAAAGCGGGAACATACAAACCAAACTCTGTCATTCCCTGAACCAACCAGCCAAGCACCCCAAGAAATATCGCGAATCGCAAACCATTTTTCTTAAAAACGTGTCTTCCGACCAATGAAATCCATAAAATAATCCAACTCACATAGCTTATTCCCCCAATCAATCCCGAATCTGAAAACTGCTGAAGGTAATCATTGTGCGTGAGACGCGCCATTTCGGCCTCTGGAGATTTCAAATCCGCATAAGGCCGTTGAAATGTTCCCGGCCCGGAACCCACCACCGGATGTTGCACTGTAATTTGGCCAGCCGCGCGCCAATAATCAAAGCGTGCCACCACGCTGGTTGCTCCTTTTTGGAAATACGAATGAAACCGAATTCCAAAACCCACCAGACCGATGATGACCAGAGCCAACAATACTCCCCGCTTCACCCCGACCGGCCATGGCATCCGCCAGAAACATAAAACTCCCAGCAGAATGGCAATCAGCCAACCGGATTTTGAGCCAGACCATAACAGCGCCGCTCCGCCCAAAAACAGAATGAGACCTATCGCCATCGCGCGAATCAAACCGCGAAGCCGACGTGTTCCATTCCAGATCAACACCATTGCGGCAGGAAAGATCAAGAGAACTGCGCCCGCCAAAGCATTTGGATATACCAGCGTTCCGTACGCGCGGCCTTTTTCGTATTTAGCCAGAAAAACGGGATTCACCACCTCCGCGCCATTGGTGGAAATAATCGCGCCCACCCGTTTCATGTCTTGAAAAACCGCTGGCGGAAAATTTGTCCAGCCGGACTGTTCTCCTTCCACCAACGATTGCCGTTCGCGTGGAAACTCAAACAGCTTCTGGTCCACCGCGCGCACCAGACAAAA
>JBEEGR010000056.1:0-12601 GCA_041166985.1 Verrucomicrobiota bacterium
CGGCCTTTCCCGATAGGGCTGATGGGAACCTACACGCGTGCCGTGCGTGGCGCCCTCCCATGCGGTGAGACCACCCGCCACCCGCACACCAACATGGCCAAAGCCGCGCTCAACATGATGACGCGCACCTCTGCCGCCGATTATCACGCCGACGGCATCCACATGAACGCCGTGGACACCGGTTGGGTGACGGACGAAGACCCCGCGCACATTGCCGCGCGCAAGGTAAAGGAACATGGCTTTCATCCGCCGCTGGACATCGTGGACGGCGCGGCGCGCATCGTGGACCCGATTATTGGCGGCATAAATTCCGGCACGCACCTCTGGGGAAAATTTCTGAAAGATTACGAGCCGACGGATTGGTAAAGGCTCGAACGGGCAGTTTGATTAACCGAGGATGTTTTTGTAATTCACTAAAGATGAGGACCGACCCCTTTATATCGCTCTGCGCCAATCTACCCGAAGCTCTCGGCAAAGCCACTGCAAACCATCAACCGTCATATCCTCAAGCAATCTCTCTGGCGGCTCAATGCATGCACTCAAACGCCATCCGACTGCATCTTCAAACTGCTCCAGCGTGACGCCACGCGAACGGCACTCCTCGTGAATAAGTCGCACCAACTCACTGGGCGAAATGGATGGTTCTGAAATCTCGCTTCCAAACAGCTCTACGGGACGAATCTCTAGGACGCGACAAAACTTCTGCACGTCCCTCGGCGAATAACAACACGTCAGGTCGCCCTCAAATGCTTCAATATCCCAAATGCCCGCGTCAGAAACGCCGCTCTTGGCAGCAAGCTCATGAGGTGACAACCCGAGACGTTCCCGTGCCTCCCGAAAACGAATATGTGGAGCGGTAGCAGTCACGATGTAAAGGGATCAGTCCTATTTTTTCCAAGATTGAGTTTACTCCTTTGATTCATGAATTGTTTTCTTTTGGTTTAACCGGTTTTCCATCTATTGCCAATTTTTCATTTTAATCACAGCGAGCCACATGGCTTGCCGGTGCAGGATATTTGCGATTGGTTAAGGCAATTTTGCCCACTCGCCAATCGTTGGTTCCTTTGTTAGGTTCCGCCCATGAACTTTCTGGCGAACACTTGGGTGGGCGTCTGGCTGGTCGGTCTGGGCCGGCTGGCGTTGCTGACCCGGGAAGCGGTTGCGTCGCTCATCCGCGGTCGCGTCGCGTGGCGCGATGTAATTTACCAGATGTATTTCATGGGGGTGAAATCGCAATCGGTGGTGCTCGTCACCGGCGCGTTCACGGGGATGGTGCTCGGCGCGCAAACTTATTTCCAGTTTCACAAAGTCAAAATGGATACCGCCACGCTCGCCGTCGTGAGCGTCTCGATGTGCAGCGAACTCGGGCCGGTGTTGACGGCATTGATGGTCGCGGGGCGTGTCGGCGCGGCCATTGCGGCGGAAATCGGCACGATGAAAGTGACCGAGCAGATTGACGCTCTCCGCACCCTCGCCACGCATCCGGTGGATTATCTCGTGCTGCCACGTTGGATCGCGGGTCACATTGTGCTTCCGTTGCTCACGGCTGAAGCGATTTGCATTGGCATTGCCTCGGGATATGTCGTGGGAGTTTTTCTGCTCGATATCGATCCGACTTATCTTTGGTGGAACACTCTGAAATACACCGGCTCGGAAGATGTCTTCATCGGTCTCGTCAAATCGTTCATCTACGGCGGCATCATCGCGCTGATCGGTTGTTACAAAGGGATGAGTTGCGGCGAGGGTGCGGAAGGCGTGGGCCGGGCGACGACGGAATCGGTCGTGTATTCTTCAATTTCGATTTTGATCGCCAACTTTTTCCTGACGCTGGCGTTGGGTGCGATATTTAACAAGGTATGAAAGGCCATCTCGCATCGTTGGTAGGGACGCCGCGCTGCGGTGTCCCCGCCCGCGTGCAGCGGGCGGAACAGCGGATTGTCCGTTGCGCCGCTGAACGCGGCGCGGTCTGCGCAGCGCGCCAACCCTACCTGTTATGATTGAAGTCCGCGATTTGCAGAAAAGCTTCGGCTCGCAGAAAATTCTGGATGGCGTTAATCTGCGCATCGAAAAGGGCGAGTCGGTCGTCATCATCGGGCGCAGCGGCGGCGGCAAGAGCGTTTTGCTCAAGCATCTCATCGGCTTGCTGCAACCGGATTCCGGGCAAGTGTTGATCGAAAATGAAAACATCGTGCCGATGAACGAGCGCGAGTTGCTCCGCATCCGCAGCAAGTTCGGCATGTTGTTCCAGAGCGCGGCGTTGTTCGATTCGATGACCGTGGCGGAAAATGTCGGTTTCGCTTTTCGGCATCATCGCGAATTGTCGGAGGCAGAGATAAAACAAAAGGTTTCCGAGGCGCTCGACGTGGTGGATTTGCCCGGCACAGAAAATAAAAACCCGTCTGAGCTTTCCGGCGGCATGAGAAAACGCGTCGGCCTCGCGCGGGCGATTGTTTACCGTCCGCAGATTGTGCTTTATGATGAGCCGACGACGGGGCTGGACCCGATTGTTTCGGACAGCATTGACAAGCTGATTTTGAGAGTGCGCGACAAGTTTGATGTGACTAGTGTGGTGGTGACGCACGACATGCGCAGCGCGCGTCGCGTAGGCCAGCGCATCCTGATGTTGCACGAAAAGAAAATTTACGCGGTCGGAACGCCGGATGAGATCTTTAATTCCAAGGATCCCATCGTCCGCCAGTTTATTGAAGGCGTGTCTGATTCCACCGAACATCCCATCTGATATGGATAAAAAGCGCATCGAAACCAAAGTCGGCCTGTTCGTTTTCCTCGGGCTGGCATTGCTGGCGGTGCTGTTGCTGCAATTCAGCAAAGGCACCTCGTTTTTTCGCGGCACTTACATGCTTCGGTTGCACGCCACAAACATCGGCGGACTGAAACCGCGCTCCTACGTTCTTATGTCCGGCGTTCAGGTGGGCGTGGTCAAAGACATTACGCTCGCGACGGACGGAAAAAGCGTCACCATCTTTCTGAAAGTTTACAATAGTTTCATCGTGCATCGCGACGCACGATTCCTGATTGAGCAATCGGGATTTTTGGGCGATCAATATGTCGCCATCGTTCCCACCAAAAACGAGCCGGGCACGGAATTGCACGACGGCGACGAAGTGGATTGCGAAGAACCGTTCAATCTCCAGGAAGTCGCCCGCTCGGCTGGCGGCTTCATCAAACGCGTGGATGAAGCGGCCGCAAAATTGAATGAAGCCATTGCGGACGTCCGCAAATACGCGCTCAACGAACAAACGCTGACCAACCTCTCCGTGGCCATCGGCAACCTGCGCGGCGCATCGGAGCGCGCGGTCGTGACGGTCAATGGCATTAACGATTTGTTCGTCACGAACGGACCGACCGTCACTTACGCCCTCAGCAACATCAGCGGTTTCTCCGATGACCTCGGCGTGTTTGCCAAAAACCTGAACAGCCTGCTCACGACGAACAGTGAAAGCGTGGCCCGCTCTGTGCAGAACATCGAAACCTCCACCGTGGCGCTCAAAACCATTCTGGAAGATGTGCGGGCCGGCAAAGGCGCGGCGGGAAAGTTGTTGCACGACGAAACCGTTGCGACCAACCTTGCGATCATCGTGGAAAATTTATCCGTCACCACCAGCAATCTAAACCGGCTGGGCATCTGGGGCATTTTATGGAGCAGGAAACCGGCAAAAACGGACAAGTCATCCTCATCGCAAACATCGCCTTCATCTAAAAACTCCACTCGTTAATATGGCGCTCTGGGTCATTCGCATTTTATTTCTGTTCCTCTGCACGATTGGCGGTTATGCGGTCAGCCAGGTGCATCCCGCGTACGTCGGCGTGTCCATGGCTGGCCCAATCGGCATGGCGATTGGCTTTGGCTTTGGCTGGCTGATGATCGCGATTGACGAAATGCTGAAAGGCTTTTCACTCCGCGCATTTTCGGCAACGAGCTTTGGCCTGTTGCTGGGCACGTGTATCGCCCTGCTCATTGATCACTCCGGCCTGTTTGAAAACGTGGAGGAAAAACCCACGCGTTGGATCATCCGGCTTTCTCTGTTTCTCAGTTTTAGTTACATCGGCATCGTGCTCGCCATGCGCAGCAACAAGGAAGATTTTTCCCTGATTATCCCGTACGTTCGTTTCGCGCCGCAAAATAAACCCGACAACCTCCTGCTGCTCGACACCAGCGTGATCATTGACGGACGGATTGCGGATTTGATTGAAGCAAATTTTCTCGAAGGCCTGATCGTCGTGCCGCGTTTCGTCCTGCGCGAACTCCAGCAGATTGCCGATTCCGACGATCCCATCAAGCGCGCCCGCGGGCGGCGTGGTCTGGAAATGTTGAACCGCATTCAGCGCAACACCCGCAACGAAGTCAAAATTCACGACGGCGATTTCCCCGAAGAAAAAGAAGTGGACGCCAAACTCGTCCGGCTCGCGCGCAACCTGAACGCCAAATTATTCACGAACGATTTCAACCTGGGAAAAATCGCGGAACTGCAAAATGTTAATTACTTCAATCTGCACGAGATGGCCAAATCGCTACGCGTGGTTTTGCTGCCCGGCGAAGTCCTCAGCATCCGCATCGCGCGCGAAGGCCGCGACAAAGGCCAGGGCATCGGCTACCTTCCCGATGGCACGATGGTCGTCGTGAACAATGCGCAACATCTCATCAATCATCAGGTGGATGCGCAGGTGCAAAGCACGCTGCAAACCGGCGCGGGCGTGATTGTGTTCGCGGAATTGCGGACGACGCCCACAATTCCGCGCACAGAAATCACGCAGCTAAAAGTATGAGCCTCGTCACTGTTTTCAACGGTTTCAATCCCGCCGAAGCGCAGTTGGTGCGCGCCCGGCTCGAAGCCGCAAATTTTCACGCCGAAGTCATTCACGAATTGTCCGCGCTCAGTCTCGAAGGCTATGCTTTGGCGGCGGGCGGTATTCAGGTGCAGGTGCCGGAAAACGAAGCGGCGGACGCCAAAGAATTTTTAAATTCATCCACCGAATTGCCCAGCGAATGAAAATGGCAGGGCGCGTCGTTCCGTGCGCGCCGTTTGTATGAAGCCCAAGTTCAAATCTCTGTCTCAACTCAAAAAAATTCTGCCCGCCGGCGAAATCCTTTTTCAGGAATCCATTCTGGACAAATATTCCGGCGACAAATGGTTCGCCACGCACAAACCCGACGCCGTCGCTCTGCCACGCACAACGAAGTCTGTCTCCGCGATTCTGAAATTCGCCAATCGCCACAATATTCCCGTGACTGCGCGCGGCGCGGGCTATGGTTACGTCGGTGGTTGCGTGCCGATTCGCGGCGGCATTGCGCTCTCGCTCGAACGGATGAATCGTATTAAGGAAATCAACGCCGCCGATTTCGTCACCGTCGTTCAGCCCGGCGTCATCACCCAAAAAATTCAGGACGCGGTCGAGGCGCTTGGTTTGTATTACCCGCCCGATCCCGCGAGCAAGGCGGATTCCTCCATCGGCGGAAACATCGCCACGAATGCCGGTGGCCCGCGCTGTTTGAAATACGGAGTCACGCGCGATTACGTGCTCGGTCTCGAAGTTGTGCTCGCCAATGGCACCATCGTGCGCGTCGGTGGACGCACGCACAAAAATAAAACCGGCTTCGAGTTCGCGCGATTTTTTCCCGGCTCCGAAGGCATGCTCGGCATCATCACCGAAGCCACGCTCAAGCTGATTCCCCTGCCCCCGTTCCGCGCGTGTCTCGCGATTGGTTTCAGTTCCATGCGCGACGCTGTGAAAACCATTCACGCGATTTTCCAGGCAGGTTTTCTCCCCTGCGCGCTCGAAGTCGCCGATGCCTTCACGCTCGCCGCCGCTTACAACCGCACGAAGAGCGAACGACTCAAAGGTTGTCGCGCGCATCTCATCGTGGAACTCGATGGTCAGAAAAAATCGGTCCAATCCGAAATCCGCGACCTGGAAAAAATTGTTCGGCGGCAAAAAACAAACTTCATCGAACGCGGTCTCGGCGCGCGCCAATGCGAAGCGGTCTGGAAAATTCGCCGCGAGTTTTCCTATTCCCTCCGCGACACCGGCCTCACGAAACTCAACGAAGACATCGTCGTCCCGCGTGGACGGCTGGAAGATTTGTTTCGCTTCGCCAAACAACTTCAGCAGAAACATCAATTGCCCATCGCCTGTTTCGGACATGCTGGTGACGGCAATATCCACACCAATGTGATGGTGGATTACAAACAGCCCGGCGCGAACCGCCGCGCCGACGCCGCGCTGGACGAACTTTTCCAGCAAGTCGTCGCGTGGGGCGGCAGCATTACCGGCGAACACGGCATCGGCCTCGCGAAAAAACCGTGGTGGCCGCTGGCCACGTCCAAAGAACTCCGCGAACTCCATCGCACCGTGAAGCGCGCGCTCGATCCGCATGGGATTTTGAATCCGGGGAAGTTTGTTTGATTTCGTGCCCTTGGTATCGTAGCGGCGCGTCGGCAGACCGCCGCCAAGACATTATTTCTCCAATTCAAACTCCACCGGCTCGCCCGCTGAAGAATCTTTCGCGAGCCAGAGTTCAAACTGTCCCGGTTCAACCAGCCAATGTCCGGCTGAGTCGAAATAGCCGAGTTCGTGTTCGGAAATTTTGAATTCCACGACACGCGATTCGCCGGGAGCGAGCTGCACTTTTTGAAATCCTTTCAACTCACGCACCGGACGCGGCCCGGCGGTCGCCGCGATGTCGCGAAGGTAGAGTTGCACGGTTTCAGTTCCGGCGCGTGTGCCGGTGTTGTTCACTTTCACTTGCGCAGTCAATGTTCCGCCACGTTTTAGTTTATTGTTTACGAGTTCAACTTTGCCATATGTAAACGTGGTGTAACCCAGTCCGTAGCCGAAGGGAAACAACGGCGCGGTGACCACGTCCACGTAATTGCCTTTGTATTCACCCACACCCGGGCGGCCGGTGTTGTAGTGATTGTAATAAAATGGCACTTGACCCACGTTGTAGGGAAAATTTACCGGCAATCGCCCCGTCGGTTCAGCCTCGCCAAATAAAATATCCGCCACGCCATTGCCACCCTGTACGCCGGGTTGCCACGCCTCGAGCACTGCGCCCGCACTCGCGGCAATATGAGGGAGTGTCAGTGGCCGGCCATTGAACAGAACTACCACCACCGGCACGCGCGCCTTGGCCGCAGCACGGTTCACGGCGTCGAATAATTCCGCCTGCTGACCCGTCACATTCAAATCCGTGCGACTCTGACTCTCGCCGCTCCATGCGCGCGGCTCGCCGAGTGCGAGAATTACGACGCTCGCATTTTTCACCGCCGCGACCGCCTGTTTAATTTGTGCGGCATCTTCGTCCTTTCCCGGATGAAAGCCGCAGCCCGGCAAAACCGTGAGTTGGGAATCGGCTGAAAGTTTGGCGCGAATTCCCGACGCGAGCGAAACGGCGTCCGCCGCGCGTCCGCGACCTGCCCACGAGCCGAGCATTTCATCCGCGTTGGTCGCCACCGGCCCAATCAGCAGGATTTTTTTCATCGCTTTGGACAACGGCAGCAACGCTCGCGCATCTTTTTTGGGCGCATATCCCGGGGCGTCACCCGAACGATTCACCAGCAGCACGCAGGACTTCGCCGCCGCTTCGCGCGCGAGAGCAAGCGCATCGGCATTCAGGAAGGCGGTTCGATAAAGCGATTCATTCACATACGGTTTATCGAACAGACCTTTCGCAAATTTCACGGTCAACACGCGGCGCACCGCTTCATCAATCATCGCCTGTGGAATTTGATCCCCCGCCACCTGTTCCGGCAGCGTGAAGTAATTGCTCGAAACCATTTCCATATCCACGCCCGCCCGGAGCGCGAGCCGCGCTGCTTCCTGCGGGTCCGCCGCCACACCGTGCGCAATGAGTTCCTCAACGGCTGTGTAATCACTGACCACGGCGCCGGGAAATTTCCATTCGTTGCGCAAAATCTCCGTGAGCGTGTGATGATTCCCGCTCGCCGGCCAGGGCGGCAGCAGGTTGAAGGCGCTCATGAATGTCCACGCGCCGGCATCCACCCCGGCTTTGAATTGCGGCAAATAAAAATTGCGCAACGTGTATTCGGAAATTTCCGTCGTGTTATAATCGCGCCCGCCTTCGGTTGCGCCGTAACCCACAAAATGTTTCATGCAGGCGACCACGCGGTCGGGCGCGGCCACGTTGGTCCCTTGAAAGCCACGCACGTTCGCTGCGGCGTAAAGCGAACCAAGCCACGGGTCTTCGCCAAAACCTTCCGCAATCCGACCCCAACGCGGATCGCGCGCCAGATCCACCATGGGCGCGAACGTCCAATCAAAACCCACTGCAGCCGTCTCCCGCGCCGACACAGTTTGAGTGCGCTCGAACAGGTCCGGTTCCCACGCCGATGCCATTGCGAGCGGAATCGGGAAAACCGTGCGGAAACCGTGAATGGAGTCGTAACCAAAAATCAATGGAATCCCGAGCCGGCTCTGTTCAACGGCGATATGTTGAAGCTCGTTTCGTTGCATCGGCGTCTCGATATATTCCGCGCCCGAAAGGAAAGAACCGATGTCGCCCTGTCGGAGGCTGCCTGCAAATTGTTTCACCTCATCAGCAGCGCGAGCGGTTTGATGAAGTTGACCGATTTTTTCAGCGGACGTCATTTGCGAAAGCAAATCCGCAACGCGTTTCTCGACTGGCAACGCGGGATTTTCGTAATCGTCCTGCTTGCCGTTTTTGTTCAGGTCATTCCAACCGTCGTGATACATGTTCGGTTCGGCGGCGGAAACAATGCAGGCAAAGAAAAGCAAACCACTCAGCGACACAGTAGATTTCATTCCAGAAATTGTAGCGTCGGTCTGCGACCGTCGCAAATTTTTCCTAGGAGCGCCGAGCACCAGCTCGGCGCGTTGGTTTTTCACAGAAGCTAACGAAGAAAACGAAGAGCAAACAAATTCCGGTTTTTCTTTGTTCCCTTTGTTTCCTTCTGTTGAAGTTCGGTTCGCGCCGGGCCGGGAGGCCAGTGCTCCTACGGCGGTGAAATCAAAACGACAAACTCTCCTTTCAGCGACCGCTTTTGTGCGATGGCCAGTAACTCCGCTGGCTTACCGCGCAAAAACTCTTCAAACTTTTTTGTCAGTTCACGCGCCAGCACGACCTGGCGTTCCGGAAAAACTTCATTGAGTTCGCCCAGGAGTTTTTCAATACGATACGGCGATTCGTAAAAGACGAGCGTGCCTTCAAACGCTTTCAACGATTCGAGTTTGTTGCGTCGCTGACCCGATTTGTGCGGGAGAAAACCGATGAAGTGGAATTCCTCCGTCGGCAATCCGCTCGCCGTGAGTGCGGTGACCAATGCGCACGCACCCGGCACCGCTTCCACTCGAAAACCTGCCGCAATCGCCGCCTTGACCACGCGTTCACCGGGATCGCTGATGCCGGGAGTTCCCGCGTCCGTGACGAGCGCGACTTTTTCGCCACGCCGCAAACGCCCGATGATTTCTTCGCTGCGTTTGGCTTCGTTGAATTGGAAATAGCTGAGCAGCGGTTTGGAAATGCCGAAATGTTTCAAAAGCTGGCCGGAGTGTCGTGTGTCTTCCGCCGCGATGACATCACACTCCTTCAAAACCCGCAGTGCGCGCAACGTGATGTCTTCTAAGTTTCCAATCGGCGTGGCGACCAGATATAGCGTGGCTGAAGTTAATGGCGGCAAGGTGGCGTCCATCGCTTGACTTAAACAGAAATCGGGAGTGAAATAAACCGGATTTGTTAAATGAAAACCCGGGACCGTTCGCAGCCTTTGCTTGAACATGAAACCAATCGAATTCAGCGGCAAACCTTTGAGGAAGACTGTGACCGCCATCCGAATAAACCCCCGAACAAGGATAGGCTACACGCTGCGCCGCCCATTATCTGTTGGGCGTCTATGATTCCTCGTTGGTTTCAGTTGATTCACTTCTGCCACACGCGAGAAACCGGAAGACGGTATTACTCCATCACATTTCCCTTTGTCCTCGGAGGTCTTCGGAGTCCTATCGGATTGATGGTGCCTGCCGAGACTTCACGACACGAATTGCGTGCGCTCATCCAGAATATGTTGGACGAGACTCCGGCTGGTTACGTGTTACGGATTTCGAGGTGTGACCACTTGAAGCAGCCTGTTATTGCACCGTGGGACGCACGATACAAATTAGATGGAATCCCAGCTCATTCGCTCGTCCAGTCGCGAGACACGCTTTTCATCAGCCCCGAGTTTTTTCCCTTGGATTCATTGGCCGATCGCCTGTGGGAGGAGTTCGGCGATGCAGTTTCTGACGGCAGGTTTTCCATTCCAGCCAGCAGCCGTCATTATTGTTCCCTCACTCAGGATGATATTGCTACTATACAGGAGAGCCAGAGACATGAGTTCGATGAAGACGCGTAGCAAATCGCTACAGGCAACGCGGGATGGATATTCCAGTTCCGTTTCGCGCGGTTAACGTCATTTGGTCCCGCGTGCCTGAGCTGAACGTTAGGTGTCACTATGCTTTATGCCAAAAGAGAATCCTGAATCCATCACGCAGCAGAA
Organism: Verrucomicrobiota bacterium; assembly: GCA_041166985.1. Lineage (GTDB taxonomy): Bacteria > Verrucomicrobiota > Verrucomicrobiia > Limisphaerales > DASXHY01 > DASXHY01. The sequence continues at coordinate 10,536 of JBEEGR010000056.1, forward strand.
AATGAACGAGAGTCTGTATGGCTACATCCACCGCACAGACCTTCGCTTGATTGCGTTACAACAGACGGTTTGTGAGTTTCTAAAATTAGATGGAAAACAAAAAGAGACGTTCGATAAGACAGTCGAGTCCAATTATCAGATGTTGCTTCAGGTTTCAATGGAGCATGTTGAGCAGAAAGACTCCGCGCTCGCCGCAAGACTTCTCGACGGGCAGAATCCTTATTCCAAGAACGTATGAGATTCAGTCGGTTCTTTTTGGTCTTTACTCTTTTCGTGGCTGGGTGTTCCAAGAGAGATGAGCAGCCAGTTCAGCCGCCCGCTACAAATCTGACGGCTCAAAGTTCCAGTGCTCAGGTTCAGATTGAGTCGCCCAAGAAGACGCTTTCGGGAGTTTTTGATTACAAGGAAGAAGATAGTCCCCAGAACTATCATCGCTTGGATTTCAGGAAAGATGGAACACTGGTTTACAAAATGCAGGCGATTGGCGCATTGGGCACCGTCACGACGACAATCGAAGGAGATGGAAAGGGAACCTACATGATTCAGGACGATAAGGTGACAGCCGATATAATGTTTGTAGCCTCCGTATCATATTCTCCAAGCTATGGCACGAAGCCTAAGATACTGGACCCACAAACGAACCAGAGGATTTTCAGAATTGATGGAGACGACTTGATAAGCTTGTCAATCGCAGTCCCAGGAGAAAAAACGAACGCAGATAATGAGACAAGATGGATGAGAAAGAGATGAAAGGCCATGACACCTGATATCAGGATAGGCTACACAGTAATTACTTGCTGATCCCCCGCTCGCTCGTCCGCACGAAATTAACCAAGTGCAAAACTTCCGGCAGTTTCGGCAGTTCCTTTTCAATCTTCACGAGCGCGTTGGAAATGGTCAGGCCTTCGCGGAATAAAATTTTGTATGCAGAACGCAGCGCGGATTGCGCTTCTTCCGAAATGCCGTTGCGCTCCAGTCCGACTTTGTTGATCGTGCGCGTCTCGGCGGGATTTCCATCGGCCAACATGAAAGGCGGCACGTCCTGCACAACCTTCGAGCAACCGCCGATGATAGACATCCTGCCGATGCGACAAAACTGATGCACCGCCGCCAATCCACCGACAATCGCATGGTCTTCCACCGTCACGTGACCCGCGAGCGTCGCGACATTCGACATGATGACGTGATTGCCGAGCGTGACGTTATGCGCGAGATGGCAGTAAGCGAGAATGTGATTGTTCGACCCAACCGACGTCACTTCACCATCGCTCGTCGCGCTGTGAATGGTGACGTATTCGCGAAAAGTGTTGTTGTCGCCGATCTCCGTGCGGGTGAGACCGCCTTTCCATTTCAAATCCTGCGTCTTCAATCCGATGCTCGCGAACGGAAAGATTTCGTTTCCCGACCCCAGCTTCGTGTGGCCATCAATGACAACGTGCGAATGCAATTTGCATTTGGCGCCGAGTGTCACGTTTTCGCCGATGACGCAATACGGCCCAATCTCGCAGTCGTCGTCGATTTGCGCTTTGGGATTGATAACTGCGGTCGCGTGAATCATGGATTAGAAATGGTGGCACAGGCCTCCGGCCTGTCCAATTCGGCGTCTCGCCGAGTTGCGTTTGAGGTGTGAGATTTTTCGTCGGTGCAAGCGCAGCAAATGATTTCAGCCGCTTCAGGTTTTCGGCGAGACGCCGAAAACGACAGGCGGGACGCCTGTGCTACCCTCATTAAAGATTCACACAACGGATTCATTCGCCATTGTCCTAGCTCGGCTCAACAATCATGAACGTCACATCCGCTTCGCTGACGACTTCGCCGCGCACTTTACAAACACCTTTCGCCTTGCCGATTTTGCCGCGCGATTTCGTGAGTTCGACTTCGATGACCAGCACGTCACCCGGCACGACGGGCTTGCGCCATTTAACGTTGTCGGCGGCCATGAAGTAAGCGATCTGGCCGGAGTTTTCCAACTCGCTCAACGTCACAATGCCCGCGACCTGTGCGATGGCTTCCAGTTGCAGCACGCCCGGCATAATCGGATGCCCGGGAAAATGTCCCTGAAAATA
>JBEEGR010000057.1:0-4800 GCA_041166985.1 Verrucomicrobiota bacterium
ACCGGCAGTCACAAAGATTCGCCCAAAGCTCATTGGGTCCCCAACACGGATGTGTATGCCACCGACAGCGGGTTGGTGGTCAAGGTCGAGCTGGCGGGCATGCGCAGCGATAACCTGGAAATCACCATTGAAGGAAATCGTCTTCGCATCAGCGGCAATCGCCCGGACGGTTGTCGCGCTCCCAAGTGCAGTTTTCTCGTGATGGAGATCAATTACGGGCCTTTTGAAAGCGTGCTCGAATTGCCGGTGGGATATGATTTGAGTTTGGCCAAGGCGGCTTATTTAAATGGATTTCTGCGCATTGACGTTCCGCTTGCCGTGGCGCAGTTAAAAAGCACCAGGGTGCCAATTGCCGAAGGGAATTAATTCTTCCGAACCAATCGGCCACAGCAATTTGCAGAGAACGCAATCATGACGTCGCCCGATACTGAATTTATCAGCATTCTCGGCGCAGCGGGAAGTCCCGAAGCGCCCGCGAAGGTTTCCGCCCATTCACTGCCACAGGTGCTGCCCATGCTCGGCCTGTCGGACATTGTGATTTTTCCCGGCATGGTCGCGCCGCTGCTCGTCGAGACTCCGCAGAGCATCAAACTCATTGACGACGTCGTGGCCGGCGACCGTTTGTTGGGCGTCGCGTTGCAGCGCAAGCCCGAGGCCGAAAACCCTTTGCCCGAGGAAATGCACGATGTCGGTTGCGCCGCGCGGTTGCTGAAGATGCTGAAATTTCCGGACAACACGGTTCGCGTGCTCGTCGAAGGACTTTGGCGCGTGCGCGTCAGGGAATACACCGACACCACGCCCTATCTCAGCGCGAAGTTCGATCTGATGCGTGATGAGAAAGAGGATTCGGTCGAATTGACCGCGATGATGCGCAATGCGCAGGGCCAGTTTCAGGAAATCATCAAACTCTCCCCCGCCCTGTCCGAGCAGGTGAAAATCGCCGCGCTCAATACGGAAGACCCCGGCCACTTTACCGATCTGGTGGCGGTCAATCTGAATCTGACTTTGCCGGAACGCCAAAAACTTCTGGAAACGACCTCGGTCAAGGAACGTCTGACGTTTTTGCTGCCGATGCTCAATCGCGAGCATGAAGTCCTGACGCTTAGTTCCAAGATTCAAACCGAAGTCGCCACGTCCATCTCCAAAACTCAGCGTGACTTTTTCCTGCGCGAACAGATGCGCGCAATCCAGCGCGAACTCGGCGAAGCCGACCCGAACGCCGGCGAAATCAAATCGCTGAAAGAAAAAATCGACGCGACACCCATGCCGGTCGAAGCGCGCAAAGTCGCGAACCAGGAACTTGAGCGCCTCCAGCAGATGCCGCCCGCCGCCGCAGAATACGGCATCACTCGGCATTATCTCGATTGGATTACCGGCTTGCCGTGGGAAAAAGAAACCGAAGATAAATTGGATTTGAAAGAGGCCGAGCGGATTCTCAATGAGCAACATTTCGGGTTGGAAAAAGTCAAAGACCGGCTGCTGGAATTTCTCGCCGTCATCAAACGCCGCAAGCAAATCAAAGGCCCGATTCTTTGCCTCGTCGGCCCGCCCGGCGTCGGCAAAACCTCGCTTGGTCGAAGCGTCGCGGATGCGCTCGGCCGCAAGTTCGCGCGCATCGCACTCGGCGGTATGCGTGATGAAGCGGAGATTCGCGGGCATCGCCGCACGTATGTCGGCGCGCTGCCCGGGCGCATCATCCAGACTTTGAAACGTGTCGAAAGCCGCAATCCGGTGATTCTTTTGGATGAGTTGGATAAAGTCGGCGCAGATTTTCGCGGCGACCCGGCGGCGGCGTTGCTCGAAGTGCTCGATCCGGCGCAGAACAACACGTTCAGCGATTACTACCTGGACCTGCCGTTCGATCTGTCGCGAGTGCTGTTTATTACCACCGCGAACTGGCTGGATCCCATTCATCCCGCGTTGCGCGACCGGCTCGAAGTCATCGAACTGCCGAGCTATACGGAGTCGGAGAAATTGCAGATTGCGAAACGTTATCTTGTGCCTCGCCAGTTGGAGGAACATGGGCTTGCGAAGTCGGAAGTAAAAATTCCTGATGCGACCATCCGCCAGGTCATTCACGATTACACGCGCGAAGCGGGCGTGCGCCAGTTGGAACGCGAAATCGCCGCGCTCACGCGCAAGGCGACACGAAAAATTGTCAGCAGCAACGGGCACACGGTCAAACCACTCGTGCTGAAGCCGGAAGCGCTGAAGGATTATCTCGGCAATGCGCGATTTATTTCCGAGACCGCCGAGAATATTAAAGAACTCGGCATCGCCACCGGCATGGCCTGGACGCCCGTTGGCGGCGAAGTGATGTTCATCGAAGCAACGCGAATGCCCGGCAAAGGCGGTTTGATCCTCACCGGCTCACTGGGCGATGTGATGAAAGAAAGCGCGCAGACCGCATTGAGTTATTTGCGCAGCCAGTCCAAATCGCTGGGCGTGGACATGACCGATTACAGCAAGTTCGACATTCACATCCACGTTCCAGCCGGCGCGACACCGAAGGACGGACCGAGCGCGGGCGTGACGTTGCTGGTGGCATTGGCGTCGCTGCTGACCAAGCGCCGCGTGCGTTCGGAATTTTCCATGACCGGCGAAATCAGTTTGCGCGGTCGCGTCATGCGCGTGGGCGGCATCAAGGAAAAAGTTCTCGCCGCGTCACGTTTCGGCATCAAGCACGTGATTCTTCCTGATCAAAACCAGACCGATTGGCTGGATGTGCCCGAAGAAGTCCGCAAGAAACTTCAGGTGCATTTTGTCCACCACATCTCGGAATTGCTGCCGCTGGCTCTGCGCGCAAAATGATTTATCGTTGCACGTTGTTATTGGGAACCTTCCTGTTGCTGGGCGCGGCCGAGATGCCATCCGGTCCAATCACTTTAAATCCCGCGCAAGCCGAAAAAGAAGGTCGCGCGCTGGTGGCGGAAATTCTTGCGCAAAAACCGGCGCAGAACAGCACGAACGTTGGCGTTTTAAAAATTCGCCGGCCAAACAACGTGAGACTGGAAGTGCCGGTGCAGTTTAAAATCATTGTGACGCCGACAAATTGGTTGAGCGTTTACGAAACCGTCACCTCTTCCAATAATGTGCGTTTGACCGTTGCCCACCGGGAAAATCGCCAGAATCAATACACTCTCAGCCGAAGCAAATCAGGACATCCCACCACCTCGCGTGACCTGTCCGGCAGCGCGGCGATGATTCCCTTTGCCGATTCAGATTTCTGGCTGGCGGATCTGGGTCTGGAATTTTTTCAATGGCCCTCGCAGATGCTGGTGCGAAAAGAAATGAAGCGCAGCCGTTCCTGCAAAGTGCTGGAAAGCGTGAATCCCAAAGCCAAACTGGGCGAGTATGCGCGCGTCCTGTCCTGGATTGATAATGAGAGCAATGGCATTATCCACGCCGAGGCTTACGGTCTCGACGACAAAAAGATCAAGGAATTTGATCCCAAAGATTTCAAGAAAGTGGACGGCCAATGGCAATTGCAGGAAATGGAAATCCGCAATATGCCAGACAATTCCAGCACGCGGATTGAGTTTAATCTGGGCGCGAAATGAACTGAGGCTGGAGTCCAAGCTTCAGCTTGCCGGGGGAAACACGCTAAAGCGGGAATTCCAACTAAAGCCCGCGTGACATTCTGCCGGGAGTGTTGTCTAATCGGCATGAAGGCGCTCATGAACGAGCCGTTGGCAACACGGGAAAATTCAGAAACCCAAGCCGATTGGGCGTGGTCTGAATTCGCTGATCTCTACGCCGAACACAGCCGCGCGATTTACTACCTCGCCTTGCGTTTTCTCAGCGACCCGCAAAAAGCTGAAGATGCCACGCACGATGTTTTTCTAAAAGCCTTTCGCAAGATGGATTCATTTCGCGGCGAAGCGTCCTGGCGCACCTGGCTTTATCGCATTGCCATCAATCATTGCCGCAATCTTCAGCAAACGTGGAATGAGCGGCACATGTTTTCCAATGCCGATGAAGCCGTGTGGGAAAATGCCGTGGCGAAAACGGATTCGCCTTTTCAAATTCTTGAAACCCGGGAACTGGGCGAACGCATTCAAACGGCGTTGGACAATTTGCCGCCGGAATATCGCCTCCTGCTCCTGCTCGTGGCGGATGAGCAATTGAGCTACGAAGAAGTCGGTACGCTGACCGAGCAATCATCGGACGCCGTCCGTGGAAAATTACATCGCGCCCGCAAAGCCTTTGCCGCTCTTTTCCAGAAAACCGAGTGAGGTTGAACATGAAACGTGAAACAAAATTAAATTCTGAGCAGCAGCAGGAACAAACTGCGCAGCATCAGAGCCAGCAAAAACCCGTGACCGAGTTTGCCACGATGGAAGAAATGCTGCGGTTTGACACCGCGCAAACGCCAGTCCCGACCGGCATTGCCGAACGGCTCCAACGCTCCAGCGCCGATTGCCCCAAGCCATCGCGGTCATGGTGGCAGCGGCTGTTTGAGCGATATTAAGGCAACTTTACTGATGAACTTTCAAACTGAACTCGAAACGTTGATTCGCGCGAGGTATCCGATTCTTTACATTCTTTCGAGCGAAGAATTGCGCGTGCAGAATCTCGTGGTTGAAATCGCGAAGAAGCGACAGAAAAAAGTTTTTGAATGGAGCTACAGCACCGGCATTGTTCCGGCGGGCACTTCAATTCAATCGCAAAAAAATCGCAGTGCCGCCACGAAAGAACCGCTGGCTGCGCTCGACCAGGTGATTGAGCAGGTCGAACCCGCCTTGTTTATCTTTAAGGATTTTCACCCGTTCCTGACGAAAAATAATTTTGCCATTATTC
>JBEEGR010000058.1:0-3075 GCA_041166985.1 Verrucomicrobiota bacterium
CTTACGAGCAATATCGCTATCTAATGGATAAATTTCTGGAGCAGTGGCCGATTGACATCATTCACATGCATGGTGTGGATTTCCACGAGTACCTGCCGCGACCGGGCGTGCCCGTCATGATTACATTGCATCTGCCAGTGCATTGGTATCCGTCGGAAATTTTTAAAATCGAACGTCCCCAGACCTATCTGCACTGCGTCTCCACCGATCAACGGGAAGCCTGCCCGCCTTCTCCCTGCCTGCTGCCGGAAACGGGAAACAGCATTCCCGAATATCTTGCGATTTACGCACGCCTCGTTACTGAAGCACGAGACCGGGAAAGGACTTCCCAGTCCGCCACTTTCCGCCTGGTCGCCTGAGGCGATCGGTGCCGCCCGGCGTCAGGACGCAACCGGTGGCTGTGACAACGTTCCTGCCGGCACCTCTTCGATTTTTGCGTTCTGCTGGAGAAAATCCACGACCTTCTCATTCATGAGCTGGTCATAAATTTCAATCACGCCGTTGCGCTTCTGCAAATCCTTAACGAATTTGTCCGGCGGAATCTGATACATCTGCGCAAGCTGGCCGACGCGCTGGGCAATCTCTTCCTGCGCGACTTTGATGTTTTCCTTCTCGGCAATTTTCTGCAACAGGAACGCCACTTTCACCCGCTCCTTCGCGCCCTGCGATGCGGCGGAAAAAATCTGGTCTTTCTGCTGCTCGATAATGTCGCGCGAAACACCGCGTTTATGGTTTTCATTCACGATGTCATGAACCACCTGGCGCGTCTGCTGGGCGACGGCGCTTTCCGGCAGTTCAAAATTCACCCGCTCCATCAGCGCCCGAATGATCTGGTTGCGCACGTTTTTGTTCTGCGAAAAATTCAATTCGTTTTCCAGGTCGCGGTTCACGCCTTCGCGCAATTTTTCCATCGACTCCGCTCCGAAATTTTTAGCGAACACCTCATCAAGCGCGGGAAGAATTTTCTCTTTCACCTCCACGACCTCGACGTCATAGACGCCTTTTTTGCCCTGAAGCTGCGGCGTGACGAAGTCGGCGGGAAAATCCACGGTCACGGTTTTCTTGTCCCCGGCCTTCGCGCCGACCAGTTGATCGGCAAAACCGGCAATGAATGAATTCGGCTGGAGTTCAATCCAGAAATTTTTCTTTTCCGTCAAACCCTGCGCGGTCGGCGCGATTTCCGTGATCGGCTTGCCGTCGCTCGTGCCGGTGTAGTTCACCACGGCGATGTCGCCATTCTGGGCCGGACGTTCAACGGTGTTGAAAGTCACCCCTTGTTGACGCAATGCATCCAGGGCGCGCGTCATGTCTTCATCGGTGACTTTGCGCGCTTCTTTTTTGACCGGCAGACCTTTGTAGTCGGGCAATTCAAATTCCGGCGCGGTCTCAATCGTCGCGGCAAACTGCAACGCCTGGCCGCGGCCAAATTGAATTTCCTCGATGTCGGGATAGCCGAGGACGTCGAGTTTTTTTTCGTCCACGGCTTTCTTGTAGGAATCGGAAATCAGTTTGCGCTTGGCCTCGTCGAGAATTTCCTTCTCGTATTTGCGGAGCACCATGTCGCGCGGCGCTTTGCCGGGACGAAAGCCGGGCAGGTTCGCCTGGCGTTGGAAATCTTTCGTGATGGAATCAAATGTTTCATCCACCTTCTGCGCTTCGATTTCGATGCGCATCAATTTTTTGCAGGGGGCCAAATTTTCTACCGATACGTTCACAAGCATACCTTTCCGTTAAATCGCTGAAAAATCAAAGGCAGTTGGTTGAATTTCCGCCACCAGCGAGCCGGAGAACTTAGGTAAGCGGAGCATGTGCGTCAAGCATACCTTGGAAAGTCATTTGCCTATTTGGCGCTACGAACCGGCATCAGCCCAAAATGCAGCGCCAGCCACACCGGCACGGCGAACAGCGCGACGGCGATCAACCGCTCCCATGTCCACGCCAGATAATGCGCCTGCATCGGGAAAATCGCGATCATGAAATAATTCGCAAAGCGCGTATGGCCGAGAAAACGCCCGTACTTTGGAAAACGTTTCCGCAATCCGCTGAACAGCGCGATCACTCCCAGCGCAATCACCAGAATAGTCACCAGTAGATTCACCGGCAGCATCGCGCCCAGTTCGATGCGCGGTGTGCCAAGGCCGTGGGTTTTGGAAAATGGATAAAGCCATTGCGCGCCCGCCCATAGAAAACTGAAACCGGTCTGGATGGCCGTGCGAAAATTTGCTTTCGAGGAAGTCAATTCATTGAGCAACAGGCCGAAGTAGAGCGGCACGATTCCCCACACCAGTTCCACGTGTTGAAACGGAGTGCCAATCAGTTCAATAAATGTGCTCCAATACGAATGATTCATTTTAGCCGTGGCAAGCTAGAGGAAAAGCCCGGTCGTTGCCATCGCAAGTTGCGTCCTGCTCGGGAAAATAGTTTTAAAATAGCCTCTTGCGGAAAAAAAATTGCAAGCCAACGTACTGAGGTTTTTCTTCAGTTGCTTTAACACCGAAAATCTATGAGCGAACTTAAATTTACTTGTCCGGTCTGCGGCCAGCACATGCAATGCGAGAAGGCGTACGTCGGCCATCAACTGCCCTGCCCCAATTGCGCCGTCGAGCTGCGCGTTCCCTTCAGCGATGGCGCGGGCGGCTCGCCCGACTCGTTGCCGCGCGCGCAACTGGTGGTCGTCCCCGGCAGCGACCTCGCCGCCGCCGTGCTCGGCGACAGTGAGAAAGTGCGCGAAGCCAAGGCCACCGCGACCGATATTCCGCAGGAAATTATTGTGAATCGTGAACCGAAAACTCCGCCGCCCTCCGCCAAGGAATCCCAAAAGGTCGAACTTTATCCCGCCATGAAACCGCGACTCTCTTATATTCTAAGCGGCGGCGAAAAGGTGGAACCCGATTCCGAAAATCAGCAGAACGACGGACGGCCCGAGAAATCTTTTAACGAATAAGGCGAAGCCCTGGCGGCAGTTGACGCGACGGAGGCCGCTCGCGGACTTACTCTTTGTCTTCCACCTTGTCGGAACAACGTCCGCACGGGGTCCTTGAACCGAACAGCAGCCAGACGATGACCGCCGGCGAA
>JBEEGR010000059.1:0-6841 GCA_041166985.1 Verrucomicrobiota bacterium
GCGTTCCTTTTGTGGACACAGTTTTAATTAAACCACTCTAGCCGAAGTCAGTCACATCTGAAAAAGGATCGCGGCTGTGTCGCAGACCAGCCGCAGCAGTCCCGCCATGAAACAAGCGTTGAAAAAATGCGGGCCTCTTTTTGTATCACCATCGCTGCGGCTGGTCCAGGACGACACAGCCGCGATCCGGCCATTCCGGTCAGCGCCGCCACCAACTGGTTTTCTTGGGCGAAGGTTTGGGCTGATTGGTTTGAGACATTTGAAACAAAAGCTGACTGCGCGCAGCCGTAAGCGCCATGATGAACTCGTCGTAACTGAGAAAACGTTCCTGTGGTCGCTTGGCCAGCACTCTTGCCAGCGTGTCACTGGTCGGCTGGCTGATTTCCGGAACTACTGCGTTTGGCGGCGTGAGTGGCGTCTGCACGTGCGCGGCAACGACGGCCTCAACGGTCGGCGCATCAAACGGCACGTGCCCGGTGATTGCGTGATACAGCGTGCAGCCGAGGCTGTACATGTCCGACAGAAAGGTTTCTTTTTCGCGCTGAATTTTTTCTGGAGCAACATAATATGGCGTGCCGTGAGTTTCGGTTAATGATTCCGGCTCCGCTTCCACGCTGCGCGCCAGGCCAAAATCCACCAGCTTCGGTTCGTGGTCTTTGTCGAAAAGAATGTTGCCCGGCTTGATGTCACGATGGAGCAGATTATGTTTCAGCGCCAGGTCGAGCGCGGCGGAGATTTTGATGCCGATGTCCAACACGTCCAGTTCATCCACGCGCGTTTGTTTCTCAATGCGCGTATCGAGGCTGCCACGGTCGGCCAGTTCCATCACGAGATACCGCTGCCCTTCCCATTCGTCGAATGTGTAAATATGGATGATGTTCGTATGGTTCAGCCCGGCGCATGCGCGGGCTTCGCGATAAAAATTATCGAGCGCTTCGTGATCATTGAGCAACTCCGGCTTCATCAGTTTCACCGCCACTAACCGTTCCAACACCGTGTCAAATGAACGATAAACCGTCCCCATGCCGCCCGAAGCGATTACGCTGCGTAATTCAAACTGACGCAGCATCAGCGGCATCATGATCGGATACCCGCACTTGCTGCACGGCACGGTGGAGAGCGGCGGCAGATCACCGGGAATGAAAACCTTGGTGTCGCACGCGCTGCACGTCACCATCCGCAATGGGCCTTTATCGCTCATGACTCAAAATAGCTGCTATTGTTTCCGCAAACAAGCAGGCGCAAAAACGCCTTCTTTTGTTGCTTTAACCGCGTTGTAGTCCTTTTCCACGACAAGGTCAAAGCCGAAAAGCGCGTGACGATTTCAGGCCGACCGAACCCCGCCGGAAATTTTTTGACAATCCCCTGCAAATCGTGTTTAATATCCCGCGTTAAGAAAATGAACAACACGTTTACAACGCAGTATAGCTCGCAGCCTGTCAAAGGACTTATGTCCATTTGGCACCGCTGCGCTTCGTGCTTTGGCAACGTGGGTGAAATTTTCTAAGACCAGAAACCAATTTCAAAAAACCCGCGATTGCCAGTCAATCGCGGGTTTTTTGTTTTAATAATGACTTTCGGCATTAGCCGGAAAAAAAGAAAGGCAAACAGAATGAATGCAAACTATAGACGGGTGCCAACCAGGTTCGCGCCCGAAACACGCTTCGAAGTGAAGCCGGTTCCCCCGGCGACGTTTCGGGCGACCCAGGAAACCGAACTGGAGCGGCTCAAAAACCGGTTGCTCCTGCAATTCCTGAGCGACGCGGCGAATCCCCAGTTCAACGGCTACGTCCGGCGCGCAGCCAACGAAGCAGCGGCTTTGGCGTGGGTCACGCCGTTTCCGTTGCTCGTGTTCCCGGAATTGTTCGAGGAAAAAACTGAAACCGCACTGCTGCAGGCTGCAAAGCAAATCAGCGTGCGCGAACGCAGCCTCGAGCTGCTGGCGGTATGATGCCGGCAATTAATCAGGTGGGGAATCATCAGCCGGGGAGCCGTTCGGATTTACGATTGTCAATGTGCGATTGCCGCGCCAGTTCGCTGTGCGCGTCCCTCGCGCGTTCGTAGTCGTAAATCCCAGCGGCTCCTCGCGCTGAAAGTCCCAGCGACCCGCCTGTGCAATGCACTTTCTGGGCGGCGTCCAAAATTTCTTTTTGCGCACGCTGTTTATTAGCACTGCGGATTTAGTCCGCTGTAATTTTATGCTTCATGTTCTCTTAAGGTTGGTTCGCGCATTATGGCCGCATGAAAGCCATAATTGCAGCCTCTCATCGCACGTCTGCTTTGTTGGTCGGAACTTTTCTTGGAAGCTTAACTCTCGTTCATGCGCAATTGCCGCCCGCCTCTGTTTTAAGCATCGCCCGGCAAACAAATGGCGCCGCCGTCATCGTCAATGATCCTGGCGATCATCTCTGGGTCATTCAAACCACCACCGATTTCGTCGCCTGGAACGAAGCCAGCGCGGTAAAAATTTATAACGGGAGTTTCCGGCAAACGTTCAATCCCAGCTCGGATACTCCCAACATTTACTTCCGCGCTTTTTATGATTCAAGCCGCGCGGACATCGCGAACACCGTGGCGAACGCGCTGTTCCTTCCGACGCCGTCTTTCAATTACGCCGCGCCGATCCTTTCGCCGAACTTTCTGGTTCCACCCATCGTGAATCAGGACAATACACCTTCAACCAACGTCACCACCGACCCCGGCGCGACGTTGGGCCGCGTACTGTTTTATGACAAGCGGCTTTCGACCAATCAAACCATCGCCTGCTCCTCCTGTCATCAACCGCAACACGGTTTTTCTGACCCGCGCTCACTCAGCGTCGGATTCAATGGCGGACTTACCGGGCGCAACTCAATGGGCCTGACCCAGGCGCGCTATTATCCGCGCGGCCATTTCTTTTGGGACGAACGCGCCAATACACTTGAAGACCAGGTATTGCAGCCGATTCAAAATGCCGTTGAAATGGGCATGACGCTTCCCGCTTTGGTCACGCGGCTCGGCGCGGAACCGTATTACACAAATCTGTTTGTCGAAAGTTTTGGCACGACCGAGGTCACTTCCGACCGAATCTCCCGTGCGCTCGCGCAATTCGTCCGTTCCATCATTTCCACGCGTTCGAAATATGATCGCGGCTTGCCCGTCGGTTTCACCAATTTTACGGCGCAGGAAGTTTTAGGCCGTCAGGTTTTCCTTGGCCAGGTCGGCAACGCCACGTGCACGGCGTGTCATGGGACGGATAATTTTGTGCCGAATAATATTTTCAATAATGGGCTGGAATTTCCTTATGTGGACCTCGGCGTCGGCGGCATTACCGGCCAGCCGCAGGACCAGGGCGTGTTCAAAGTTCCTTCGTTGCGCAACATCGAACTCACCGCGCCTTACATGCACGACGGCCGTTTCGCCACACTGGATCAGGTAGTGGAATTCTATAATTCAGGCGTGGTGGATAATCCGAATCTTCCCCCGCCCTTACGCCTTCCCCCGCCGCCGGGAGCGCCGCCCGGAACACCAGGCCCGGTGCGCCGGTTGAATCTCTCGGGGGATCAAAAAGCCGCTTTAGTGGCCTTCCTGAAAACCTTGACCGACACCAGCGTGACGACCGATGTCAAATTTTCCGATCCGTTTAATTATGGAAATTAAGCCGATAAATTTGCCAACATTCGTTTGCATTTGCTCAAAGGCTGTGGTGTATTGGGGCGCTCGCAGTCAGCAAATAAATTTATGCAAACGATGACTCAAGAAAGTGTAGTTACACAAAAAACCAAAGAGCTTTGCCAGGCGATTCTGGACCAGCCGGAACTGCGTTCCGCGCGCGAAGCCATTCAATCCTTTGTGGCCAACGACAAGGCCCGAACGCAATACGAAGGCCTCATGGCCAAAGGCCAGGCGCTACAGGAGAAGCAACAAAGCTCCCAGCAACTAAGCCCCGAAGAAATCGCCGCGTTTGAAAAAGATCGCGAAGCGCTGATGGAAAATCCCGTCGCCCGCGGGTTTCTCGAAGCGCAGGAAGAAATGCACCACGTCCACAAGTCCATCAATGAATACGTGAGCAAGACGCTGGAGCTTGGCCGTCTGCCGAGCGATGAAGATTTCGAAGAAGGCAACTGCGGTCATGGCTGCGGCTGTAGTCACTAAACAAAGTTCAAACTTTTGAAGAGCTTCGGTTTGCGAACCGAAGCTCTTTTTTTGTAGTTACGAATCGAGACTCAGTAAGACATCCGCCCTTGTTCCTTGACTTTGAAGCACATGAGCGCGAGTCTTGGCACCGTCACTCTCTATGAAGTTTAAGCGTTTTGCCGCGCGGCGGCTTCGTAATTGCGACTGAAGCTTTCGTTTATGCTCAAGCCCTCGACTCAATGCTTTTTAAGACGGTTCGGGGCCGTTTTCACCATTCTGCTCGCCTGCGGCAGCCAGCTTTTCGCTCAGAAAGTGGACCTGAATGGCAATGGCATGAGCGATGTCTGGGAAAATCTCTTTGATGCCATCGCCATCAACCCGAATCTCGATTCCGATGGCGACGGCGTGGCGAATTCCCTCGAAAGTATCGCCGGCACAAATCCTTTTGATGCCAACTCTCTCCCGCGCATTCCGTTTGTCGGCGTGGTCGGCACCAACGTCAGCATCACCATGGCCAGCGTTTTGGGAAAATTTTATCAATCGCAAAGCCTGACCAATCTCGGCGGCAATTGGGTGAACGAAACCAATTTGGTCGTCCGCGCCGGAACCAATGTCACTCTCAATTCCTCCGTCAATGTTTCCGCGAAATTTTTCCGCGTTGCCATTTCCGATGTGGATACCGATGGCGACGGCCTTAACGATTGGGAAGAATACCAACTCGGTCTCGATCCGCTGAGTCCCGCAAGCAGCGGTCAACTCGATGCCAACGGACAACCACTGGGTGATCTGGCTTACGTGACCGCAAAGCTCGGATTGCAAAACCGCGTGACGATTACAGCGACCGATCCAACCGCGACTGAGCCAGACCTCGGCCAATCTCCAACCAGCCCGGGAACGTACACCGTCACGCGCGATGGTTTTCCGCTGAATTCCGTAATAGTAAATCTTGGTTTAGGTGGGCCGGGAACAAACTATGCCGTTGAAGGTTTGGATCATGCAGTGATTCCCCGGCCAATCACATTTCCGGCGGGCGTGAGTTCGCAGACGATTCCGCTGACGCCGCTTGCCAATTCAAATTTAACCACGCCGGTCATCGCGCTGCTGAATGTTCTGCCCGGAACCAAATATGTTCTCGGTTCGACCACCAATGCCAGCGTCGTGATTTATCCGTCGGTAACGCCTACGGGAACTGGGTTGACCGGCCAATATTTCACCAATGCCAGTTCAAATTATATCAGCACGGCAAATTTCAATCCCGCGAATTTAAAAATGACGCGCGTAGATACCAATGTGGATTTCACCTGGGGCAACACGACCAATCCCATTCTCAACACGAGCGGCTATTACACCGTGCGCTGGACCGGCCAGGTGCAGCCGCAATATTCCGAAACCTATTATTTCGTCGCGAACACCGACGACGGCGTCAAGCTGTGGGTCAATAATCAATTGGTCATTGATAACTGGGTCAACAAAAGCCCATCGGACGTCACCGGTTCCATTAGCTTGCAGGGCGGTGTTCGCTACAACATAAAAATGGAGTATTATCAGAACACCGGCGGTGCCGTCGCGCACCTGTCGTGGTACAGCGCGAGCCAGCCAAAACAAATTATTCCCACGCTGCGCCTGTATGCATTGAGCACCAATGCGTCCGCCGTCATCACGAGCGCGATCAATGCGGTGGGATTTTTAGGCCAGCCATTCAGTTTCAATCTTACGGGTGCGAATACGCCGCTTTCGTTTACAGCGAAAGGTTTGCCGCCCGGTTTGAATTTGAATTCCACCAACGGCCTCATCAGCGGCATTCCGACTTTGGCCGGCACTTATTCCGTTTCCGTGACCGCGAGCAACACGGTTGGTTCCGGCGCTTCGGTTCTCAGCATTCAAATCTTCGACACCGGCAGCGCGGTGACGCGTGAAGTCTGGACCAACATTCCCGGCACAAGCATCACGGACATTCCGGTGAATACGACGGCGAACATCATCGTGGCTTACGGCGCGTTGGAGGGCATCACCAATTACGGCGATAACTACGCCGAACGCATTCGCGGTTATCTCACCGCGCCGACGACCGGAAATTACTATTTCTGGATCGCAGGCAGCGACTCAGCGGAACTTTGGATTTCCAACGATGATGAATCGGTCAATAAAGTTCGTCGCGCCTACACGTCGGGCGGCACCGGTTCGCGGCAATGGAATTTGCAGCCAAAACAAAAATCCGGCTGGCTCGCCTTGGTCGCCGGTCAGAAATATTACCTCGAAGTTCTGCACAAAGCCGGCGCCAGCACAAATGACAATTGGTCGGTTGGTTGGCTGCTCGATCCGGTCGGGACGAATAACACACCCAACGGCGTTGTGCCGGGTTATGTTTTGTCGCGTTATTTTGCGCTGCCGCCCTCCTTCATTCCCGGCACACTTTACACCGCGAACATGCTGGCACAGGGCACGGCCATCAGTTCGGGCGTTGGCTCGGCCACCTTGCGTGTGAGCGCCGATGGGTCGCAGGCCGTGTTGCATCGCTCGTTCACCGGATTGTCTTCGGCGATGACGGGCGAACATATCCATTCCGACGCGTATCTCACCAGCCCGAGTCAAATCATGTTCGATATCGATATGGCCGTGCCGCAGGCCGACGGAAGTTTTGTCTGGAACATCGCGCCCGTCGGCACGCTTTCGACGGCGGACATTCAGGAAATTATTCGCGAGGGTAAATCGTACATCAACATCC
>JBEEGR010000060.1:0-4073 GCA_041166985.1 Verrucomicrobiota bacterium
TCAGCGGCAAAGCGGCAGATATCGAAAAAGCATTCAACGTGACCCTCCGCCGTTATCAACATCCAACCGAAGCGCGCGAGTTTTTTGCGGCCGATACGGATCCCTCAGTGTCCTCCGCATTGCCGATTCAAGACATCAGCGGCCTGGACAATTTCCGTCGCCCCCATCCGCACTATAAAGTGAAGTCAGCCGGCACAAACTCTGCAAATCCGAGTCCGGCTGTTACTCAGCAAAATGCAAACCCCAATCTCGGTTCTGGTCCCGGTGGCAATTATGTGGGCGATGATTTTCGCAAAGCGTATGCGGCCGGAACGTCGCTCAATGGTGCCGGTCAATCCATTGCGCTCGTGCAGTTCGACGGTTATTTCCTGAGCGATATTGTCTCTTACGAAAATTTGGTGGGGCGCACAAATATTCCGCTTCAGAATATATTGATTGATGGCTTTGGCGGGAACCCGACTGGAACCGGCGGAGAACTTGAGGTTTCTTTGGACATCGAAATGGTGATCTCCATGGCACCAGCGCTGGCCAAAATTCTGGTTTACGAAGGAAACCCATTTAATTTTCATCCCAACAACGTGCTGAACCGGATTGCTACCGACAACCTCGCCCGGCAAGTCAGTTGTTCCTGGGGTTGGACCGGTGGTCCCAATGGCACAACGGCGCAAATTTTTCAACAGATGGCAGTGCAAGGCCAGTCGTTCTTCAACGCTTCGGGCGACAGTGACGCCTTTCCAGTAAATGGTCCCGGTTCGGTGGACGACCCGGGTAATTTTGGCGAACCGGCCAGCAGTCCTTTTATTACCCAAGTCGGTGGCACGACCTTGACCATGAACGGTTCGGGCGTCGCTTATACTTCAGAAACCGTTTGGAACTGGGGCATCCGCTTTGGTTCCGATGGCATTGGCAGTTCCGGCGGTGTCAGCAGTTCGTATCCGATCCCGACGTGGCAAACGAATATCAATATGCCTGCGCGCGGCGGTTCTGCCAGTCTGCGCAACATTCCGGACGTTTCTATGACGGCGGACGATGTTTTGGTAATTGCGGATGGCGGGGTTCAATATTTTGGCGTGGGCGGCACCAGTTGCGCCGCACCCCTTTGGGCTGGCTTTATGGCATTGGTAAATCAGCAGGCTGCCAACAACGGTCTGGCTGCGGTCGGTTTCGTCAATCCCGCGCTCTATAATATTGCCAAAGGCGCCAATTATACCAATTGCTTCCATGATGTAACGACGGGAAACAACACCTGGAGCGGCAGTCCCACCCAATATTTTGCCACAAACAATTACGATCTGTGCACCGGTCTCGGCACTCCCAGGGGAACGAATCTGATCAATGCGCTCGCAGCCACGATTAATCCGGTGACACACATCTCGCCCCCCTTGCCACCGTACGGAACCAACCTTGCCGCTCTTTATGGCGTCGATCCGAATGGCACTTGGTCGCTCTTTGTTCAGGATGATACGCCGATTGATTCCGGCATTATCTCCAACGGCTGGTCGCTCAATCTCACCATCGCACAAAACCTGGTAGGCTCGGCTTCGGATGTGGCGCTGACAATGTCCACTTCGAATAGCATCGTGACTTACGGCGCGCCGATTGTTTTTGTGCTCACTGCGACCAACTACGGGCCGTCCGCCGCTACTGGCGTGATCGTGGCAGACGATTTGCCTGCCGGGACAACCTTGGTGTCTGCCATCCCAACCGCAGGCACGACCAATCGCAGCGGCTCAACATTGACCTGGAACATTGGTTCGCTCGCCACGAATGCCGGCGCGCGCTTGACCCTCACACTCCAGCCGAACAGTGTCGGCACGTTTTTGAATTACGCCATTGCCAGTTCAATTACCGATGATCCGAACCCCGACGACGATGCCGCTTCCATTGCCATCAATGTGGGCGTCGCGCAACCGCCGCAACTCGCCTCGGTTCTGGTCAACAGCAACGGAATGTTTAGCGTCACGGTTTCCGATCCAAATGTTCCGCCCTCCACGACTGTAATCCAGACATCCACCAACCTGACCACCTGGCTGAACGTTTACACCAACACACCGCCGTTTACCTTCACCGATCCGAATTCGACTAATTATCCAATCCGGTTCTATCGCGCGCTGCGGCCGTAATAACATTTGCACTTGCTTTGAAGCGGCGGACTGGCGCATCAATGCTTCATGAAAGTTTTCGGCCTGACCGGCGGCATCGGCATGGGCAAATCCACGGCGGCGCGATTGCTTGGTGAACGCGGCCTGCCGGTGGTGGATACCGACCAGCTCGCCCGCGATATCGTCGAACCCGGTCAGCCCGCTCTTCAGGAAATTCAAAATGTTTTTGGCAGCCATGTTATAGGCGCCGACGGCCATTTGCGCCGCGGCGAACTTGCCAAAATTGTTTTCTCGGACGTTGCCGCCCGCGAAAAACTTGAAAACATTACGCATCCCCGGATTCTCGCGTTGTGGAAAAAACAAGTTGCCCGCTGGCGCGAGGAAAAGCGACCGGCGGCGGTGGTCGTCATCCCGCTTTTGTTTGAGACCAAAGCTGAAACTGAATTTGACGCCGTGATTTGCGTTGCCTGTTCCGCCCAAACCGAGGGAAAACGCCTCGCTGAACGCAATTGGACGCCCGAACAGATTCAACAACGGCTCGCGGCTCAATGGCCGGTCGAAACGAAAATCTCCCGGTCTCATTTCGTCATCTGGAGTGAAGGCAATCCTGAAATAATGGCTGAACAACTGGCCCGCATTGTCTGATCAGTGGAAAATTCTTCTGAAGCCTGATTTTGTGGGTTGCCGTTTTATTCGGGTTTCACCTGATGTGAATCAAAAACCATTTCAGCCAAAATGGCCGCATGATAAACAGGAAATCCGCACCCACCAAGGTGCTCGTGCGCCACGCAAAACTGAATAAGTTTTTGAGTTCCACCGGCGGCTGGACCAGGAAGGCCGAAGCGGCTGTCAATTTCCCGAATCTCATTAACGCTATTCACACCTGTCTGCTTCGGAGTATCCACGAAGTTGAATTGATCCTTCGCTTTGAAGGCGACCAAACTGATTCCTGTTTTCGCATCGAAATCGCGTAAGACCCGAGCCGCCGGACTTTTCCAGCGCGTCGCCGATTGGAGGGAAAAGGCCTTCATTGGACTTTTTGCTCGTTGTGTAAGAAAATAACCGGGAGCGAATGGAAAACAGACCCAACAAAAAATCACGCGTCACTTCCAGGAATCCCGGGCCGCGTTCCGCGAGCATCCGGCGCCTTTCAGAAATACGCGATGCGCTGTTGCATCTGCACAAAACCCTGGTGGATTCCGAGCGCGTGAGTTACGAACAGACGGTTGGCGCGATTCAATCGCCGAATCATTTTCTGCAACTGCTCACCAGTGATCCGTGGTTTGCCTGGCTACATCCGCTTTCCCAATTTATTGTTTCGCTGGACGAAGCGCTCGAAGAGAAAGAGCCGCTGACCGAGGAGGTCGCGGTCGCAATGATCCGCCAATCCAGCGTGTTGCTGCTTCCCTCTGAAACCGGCGAAGGGTTTTCCGGCCATTACTTCAATTCCCTGCAAACCGATCCCGATGTGGTTTTTGCCCACGCTGCCGCGATGAAATTAATCGGGCGCGGGTAGATCAGAGCGCGCGCATCAGCATCCGGCCAGCTTGTTGCGGGAGTTCGAAACGCTGGTTGATCAACCGGTCGCGTGCGAGGATGGTCAGCCATTCGCGGGAGGTTTGGATTCCTTTGGCGGTGACAAAATAACGTTCGCCTTCACTGAGGAATTCGTAATCGCTGATTTCAATCCGCACCGGCGCGGTCTCGCCCTTGAGTTCCACTTCCAGATGAATGCTGCGCGCGGTGGAATCAATGCGCAGATTTGTTGCGCGACCGTAGGGAGCGATGGTGGTGTTCAGGTAGGAAAGGGCGGCTTGCTCTACAATCCGGTCTTTGGCGCTGGAAAATAAACCCATGAAATCAATCAATCACAAAAAAGCTTAAACCGAAATACGAAAGGCCCGATAATTGAAGAATCAGCCTGGAAGATCGGGAACGCGCCGGTCATTTTCCGTAGCCCACTGCGGAATC
>JBEEGR010000061.1:0-4882 GCA_041166985.1 Verrucomicrobiota bacterium
GGGCCAAAAGTTTTTCGAGTTCCCGCACGCGCTGGCTCAATTCCATTTGCAGTTTTAACACGCGCTCGCCGACTTTCAGCCGGGCGCGCAGTTCGGGCAGGTCGAAAGGTTTCGGCAAATAATCATCCGCCCCGGCGTTCAATCCCTCGACCTTGTCTTCGGCGCGGGTATTTTTGGCGGTAATCAGAATGATGTAGCACGGCCTGTTGGCCATTTCGGCGCGCACTTTCCGGCACAACTCGTCTCCTCTAAACCCCGGCATCTGCCAGTCCAGCACCGCCAATGACGGCGCATCCTTTTGTTGGAAAATTTCCCAGGCCGCCTTTCCGCTGCTTACCGGCACGGTTTCAAAACCCCAATCTTCAATCAGATTGGTCATCATCTTCAACGTGAGAGGATCGTCCTCCGCAATCAGAATTTTCATGCCGGCATCGGGATAATTTTCTTCCTGACGAGAATGACCCAAAGACCGGAAAACACAAGCAGAGGATAACCGGACTAGTTGTCCGTTTTGTTATCGAGGAAAACGATTTTCGCGCCCGGTTTCGGCTGCGAAAAACTGTCGAGCAACGTCGGCGCGGAGGCTGGCCGACTTGGTGCCGCGGGTTTGGTTTCCGCACCTTGCGGTTCAAGCGCCGAACGCAACGCGCCCTCCACGAGTTGCGCGCAATGAATTTTCATCGGCGGCAACGGCCCAAGTTCGCCCGCCAACTCTTCAGTCTTCAATGACAATGCTTCTTCGGCGGTCTTGCCACGAATCAATTCCGTCGCGAGGCTGGCCACGGCTATGGCGGTTTCGCACCCAAACGATTGGAACGTTGCGCGATCGATAACCTTCCTGCCGTTTTCGTCTTTGAACTTCACCCACATCCGCAGCATCTCCCCGCAATCCGAACTGCCGACCGTGCCGATGGCGTCCGCATTGGCCAACTCGCCCATGTTCTGCGGATTGGCGATGGCGTCGGAAATTTTCTTTTGTAAATCGTCGTTCATTATTCAGCGTAGCGGCGTCTCGGCAGAGCGCCGCATTAATTTCAAAATTTTAGCCACGTTCTACCGAACGCAGCTACGTCATTTATCCCAGCTTATATCTCCGCATCGTCGTATCCACTTCCTGTGCCCACGCATCAATGCCACCCAGCAAGCATCGCACATTCTGCAAACCATGACCCATGAAATAAGCGGCGGCATCCAGACCGTTCTTGCCCGCGTGATCAATCACCACCAATGGCCGCGTGTTGGAACCATCGCCCATGATCTGCCGCATCACATCCTGCGACAACAACATCGAACCCTCAATGTGAACCGCTTCAAATTCCTCGCGCGCCCGAATGTCCACGAGCCGAACCTCTTGGTCCTGCTTCAGCAACTCAGCCAATTCGCGCGGGTTGATAAAAACTTTTGCGTCCTGCTCATGGCTGCTCTTGATGTGCGCCAAAACTTCTTCGACGTTCAGATTTCCATTCCGCGCGCAAACCTGCGCCAACGTTTCCTCGGGACTGAACCCGCAACTGCTGCATCCGCCGATGTGATAACGGCAGAACAACGCGCGTTGTGCGCCGGGAAAAGCTTCGAGCACTTCGCGCATAGGCGATGAAGGATTAATTGTTTCTGTTGCGGTCATTTTTTTATTTGGGAGGGACGGCATGTTGCCGTCCCAAATATTAGGGACGCCGACACGGCATCCTTCCCGTTTTATGTTCCAAAAAATTTCTGAATTTCCTTCAACACTTCAACGAGCCGCTCGATTTCATCCGTCGTGTTGTAAAAATAAAAACTGGCGCGAGACGTGGATTCGACGCCGAGCTTGTGCATCAGCGGTTGATTGCAATGATGCCCGCCGCGCAATGCGATGCCCTGACGATTGGCGAGCTCAGTCACGTCATGCGCGTGAATTCCATTCAGGAGAAAACTCACCAGCCCCGCGCGGCCAACGTGCGGGCCGAAGATGCGGATGTTTTTTAGCTCGGAAAATTTTGCGAAGGCATACGCGCCGAGTTCCTGGTCGTGCTGCATTATTTTATCGCGCCCAATTTTATCGAGGTAATCCATCGCTGCATGCAAACCAACAGTGCCGGACATATCGGGCGTGCCGGCTTCGAAGCGATGCGGCGCGGGTTTCCAGGTGCTCTTCTGATATTCCACGTTCAGAATCATTTCACCCCCGCCCTGATAAGGCGGCATTTGTTCCAGCACTTCATGGCGGCCATACAACACACCGATGCCAGTCGGCCCGCACATTTTGTGGCTGGAGAGCGCGAGGAAATCGCAACCGATTTCCTGCACATCGAGCGGACGATGCCCGGCGCTTTGCGCGGCATCCACCAGCGTCGTCACACCGAGTTTGCGCGCGCGGGCGCAAAGTTCAGCAACGGGATTGACCGTGCCGAGCGAATTGGAAATATGAACCATCGCAAACAGCTT
This sequence comes from Verrucomicrobiota bacterium, assembly GCA_041166985.1. GTDB lineage: Bacteria > Verrucomicrobiota > Verrucomicrobiia > Limisphaerales > DASXHY01 > DASXHY01. Next base: position 2,425 of record JBEEGR010000061.1, read on the forward strand.
CACTTCCTTCGTCAAAAAATTGTCGAGCTGATTCAGATCGAGTTGGCCGATGTCGCCGGTGATGGGCACGAAAACCAATTTCGCCCCGGTGCGCTCGGCGAGGAGTTGCCATGGCACGATATTGCTGTGGTGCTCCATCTCCGTGAGCAGAATTTTGTCGCCAGCTTTGATGTTCTTCTGTCCCCAGGCTGCCGCCACGAGATTGATTCCTTCCGTCGTGCCGCGGGTGAAAATGATTTCTTCGGCGCTGCGGGCGTTGATGAATTTCGCCGCGCGTGCGCGTGCGCCTTCAAACGCGGCGGTGGCGCGATTGCTCAGTTCGTGAATGCCGCGATGCACGTTTGCATTGTCATGCTCATAGTAATGTGTGATCGCCGCGATGACTGCGCGGGGCTTTTGCGACGTCGCCGCGTTGTCGAAATAAACCAATGGCTGGCCGTTTACTTTCTGATTCAGAATCGGAAAGTCGGCGCGCAAGGCTGACCAATTTGTTTTTGTATCGCTCATTAAACTTTGTCCGCAGATTACGCAGATTTTCGCAGAACCGTTTTTAATCTGCGTTCATCTGCGAAATCTGCGGATAACTTTACATCAGCCCCAACTGCAACTTTGCCGCTTCACTCAACATGCTTTGGTTCCATGGCGGGTCCCAGACGAGTTCGACATTCACATCGTCCACGGCTTCGAGGCTCAGCAGTTTATTTTGCACATCCTGTTGCAACACGGGCCCCATGCCGCAACCGGGCGCGGTCAAAGTCATTTTCACGCCAACCTTGAAACTGTTCGCCGCCATCGGCTCGATGTGGCAATCGTAAATCAGACCGAGGTCAACGACATTCACCGGAATTTCCGGGTCGTAACAGGTGCGCAACTGGTTCCAGATTTCTTTTTCAACGAACTCCTGCGTAACCGGCCCAGCCGCGCCGCCGGATTTCTTTTCAATCACTTCCAGGCCGAGCGCGTCAGCATCTTTGCCCTCCACGCGAAACATATTGCCGTTCACCACGACGGTGTAACTGCCGCCGAGCGACTGCGTGATGTGCGCGGATTCGCCTTTCATCAACGTGACCTTCGTTCCGATGGGAACGACCGACGCTTCCACATCGCGACTTAAAGTGACTGCTTCATTGGAACCATTCATAACAGTGAATGAATATAGCGAATTAAGGTTTGTCTGTCGCCTTGCTTCTTCGGAACATACTTACGTGTTTTCTGACTCCGTACTCACCGGTTGATCTTCACCCTTCAACGCCGCCATCAGCGCATGCCAGGATAGAATCGCGCATTTGATGCGGGCCGGATATTTGTGAACGCCCGCGAACACTGCGAGTTTGCCGACATCGCCGCTCACTTGGCCGGACATCACCATTTCGTGGACGAGGTCGAATATCTTTTGAACTTCGGCTTTCGTTTTGCCCTTCACATTTTCCGTGAGCAGCGAAGCGGAGGCTTTTGAAATGCAACAACCGGAACCGACAAAGCTGGCATCCGCGATTTTCTCGCCATCCAGCGTCAGAAATAATTTCAACTGATCGCCGCAAAGGGGATTGTGGCCTTGCGCCGAGCAGGTTGGCTGCGGCATTTCGTGGAAATTCCGCGGCTTCTTGCAGTGGTCAAGGATGACCTCCTGATAAAGATCGTTTAGGTTGTCGAACATGGATCTATTCCACCGCAGAGACGCGGAGACGCAGAGAATGACTGCAATTGATGGAGGCGGGGGTTTGCTTTGCGCCTTTTTTGTTAGCTGCTTTGTTTTTCATTTCTCTCTGCGACTCCGCGCCTCTGCGGTTGTTTCAAGTGGCGGCAACATGTGGATTCGCTTCAAGGCGTTCCCACACGAGCTTGTCAAGTTCTTCGCGCGCGGCTTCGCATTGAATGCGCTCGATGATTTCGCCGGCAAAGGCGTGAATCAACATCTGACGCGCCGTATCCATCGGAATCCCGCGTGAGCGCAGATAAAAAATGGATTCATCATTCAACTGGCCGATGGTCGCGCCATGCGTGCATTTCACGTCGTCAGCGTAAATTTCCAGTTGCGGCTTCGTGTCAGCGGTCGCGTCGTCCGAGAGCAGCAGATTTTTGTTCGTCTGTTTGGCGTCGGTTTTCTGCGCGATCTTGCGAACAAGAATGCGGCCATGGAACACGCCTTTCGATTCGTCATCAAGAATGCCATTGAAATATTCGTGGCTGGCGCAATGCGGCTCGGCATGTTCGACAATCATGTGATGATCGGCGAGTTGTTCGTCTTTCGTGATGTAGAGACCGTTCAGGATACATTCGAGACCTTCACCGGCGAGTTTCGCGCGAATGTTATTTCGCGAAAGTTTTGCGCCGAGTGCGAAGGAATGAACATGGGCTTTGCTGGTGCGTCCGAACTGGCCGTGAATCGTGGCGACGTGATAGGCATCGGGAGCTTCGTCCTGAACTTTCAGAAGTTCGAGCGTCGCACTATCGCGGA
>JBEEGR010000062.1:0-10111 GCA_041166985.1 Verrucomicrobiota bacterium
GATAATCTTTCGGAAAAAAATCAAACAACGTGAATGGCCGCGAACCGGGCGCGCGATTGGCAAGATGGCGTGAATAATTTTCTATGCCCGAACAAAATCCCATCTCCTCCATCATTTCCAAATCATATTCCGTGCGCATCTTGACGCGTTGGGCTTCAAGCAGCTTGCCATGCTTTTCAAACCACGCGATACGGTCGCCAAGTTCTTCGCGAATAGAAAGCAGCGCCGGGCGGAGTTTTTCGGCGGGTGCCACGTATTGTTTCGCCGGATAAACCATCACTGAATCGAGCGTTTCAATTTTCTCACCGGTCAACGGTTCAAAGCGCGTGATGCGTTCGACGTTGTCGCCAAAAAATTCAATGCGCAACGCGTCTTCACGGCCCGCCGGACAAAGTTCGACCGTATCGCCACGCACGCGAAACTGGCCGCGTTCAAAGGCAATGTCGTTGCGCTGATATTGCAAATCCACCAGCCGCTGCAGGAAATGGTCGCGGGTTAATTCCTGGCCGACACGGACGCCGATGACCATCGCCTCATAATCTTCGCGGCTGCCGATGCCGTAAATGCACGAGACGCTCGCCACGACAATGACATCTTTGCGCGAGAACAGCGAACTCATCGTCGAGAGACGCATGCGCTCGATTTCCTCGTTCACACTGGAATCTTTTTCGATGAACGTGTCGGTGCGCGGGATGTAAGCCTCGGGTTGGTAGTAATCGAAATAGCTGACGAAGTATTCAACGGCGTTGTTCGGAAAAAAACTTTTGAACTCGGCGTAAAGCTGCGCGGCAAGTGTTTTGTTGTGCGAGATGACGAGCGTCGGTTTGCTGACGTTTTTAATCACGTTCGCGACGCTGAAAGTTTTTCCCGAGCCGGTGACGCCGAGCAGCGTTTGATGTTTCGCCCCGGACAGAATCGCGTCGGTCAGCTTGGCAATGGCTTGCGGCTGGTCTCCGGCGGGCTGGTACGACGAAACGAGTTCAAACATTCAAACGAACTTACGGGCGAGGGTGGAGGGTGTCAACGCGACGGCTTGTAGCGGCGGTCTGTAATCGCCGGGTTGAATGGCGGCGCTCACAGAGCGCCGCTACAAATGTACGCGCAAAAGGGCGGCACGAGCTCTTTGCCGCCCTTTTCAATGCGATTCCGCGGTTATGAAAAAACCAAGAGGAACCACAGGCACCGTAAAGTGTGGGAAGGACTTTTCAACGGTTATTTTGAAAATGTTATTCACAATTTCAGAGCCTTGTGGCGGCGGTTTGTGACCGTCGCATTTTTAAGTAAGGGCGCTCACCGAGACGCTGTTATAGTGCCGCTTCCTTGACATCAAAGTTTGCTTGGCGAACACTGTGCGACCTTATGGCCGACCCTAAAGAGATTCCGTTGATGGAAAAAATCGTGTCGCTGTGCAAGCGGCGCGGGTTCATTTTTCAATCCTCCGAAATTTACGGCGGCATCAACGGTTTTTGGGATTACGGCCCTCTCGGTGCGGAACTCAAGCGCAACGTCAAAGAACTTTGGTGGAACACCATGACCCGCCAGCGCGACGACGTGGTTGGTCTCGAAGCTACCATCATCATGTCGCCGGAAATCTGGAATGCGTCGGGTCACGTGGCGACATTTGCCGATATGATGCGTGAATGCCCGCTGACGAAAAAACGCGTGCGTGCCGATCAGGTCGAGCCACAGAGCGGCATGGCGTATCGCTACACCGGCGCGAATGACCAATCCGAGCCGGATACCATCATCATCGGTAAGGATGGCCATGCGCAGGGCAATCCAAATTGGTTGAGCAGCAAATGCGAGGAACCTGTGGCAGTGTTGTTGCCGCCGGGTAAACCAGCGGAATCCGCGCGCAAAATTGCCATAGAGTTTTATCAGTCGAAGGGCTTGAAGAATCCGGCGCTGGAAGGTGAATGCACGGAGAAAGTCACTGACTCAACAGACTTCCATCCCGAAAGCCTGATAGAACTCAGTGTCGCGCGTCCGTTCAACCTGATGTTTAAAACCTATGTTGGCCCAGTCGAGAGCGAAGACAGCGTTGCCTATCTTCGCCCGGAGACCGCGCAAGCCATTTTTGCGCAGTTTAAAAATGTTTTGGATACCTCGCGCCAGAAAATTCCGTTCGGCATCGCGCAGGTCGGCAAGGCGTTCCGCAACGAAGTCACGCCGCGCAATTTTACTTTCCGTTCGCGCGAGTTCGAGCAGATGGAACTGGAATTTTTCATCAAGCCCGATGAAGTGGTTGAGGCGATCTCTGGTTCAGTATCCACTCCACAAGACAAAAACCATCCCGGCGAGCCGCAACCGAACTGGGGCTGGCAACTCTGGCATCAATACTGGGTCGAGGAACGCGTGCGGTTTTATGAAGGCATCGGGCTTTCGCGCGAGACACTCGGCTTTCACGTGCAGACGCCGGAAGAACTGGCGCACTACGCTCGCGCGACCACAGATATTTTATTCAAGTTCCCGTTCAGCAAAAAGGACGAGCAGGGCAATGTGACTGGCGACGAACTCGAAGGCATCGCCGCGCGCAGCGATTTTGACTTGAGCCAGCACCAGCGTTTTTCCGGCAAGCCGATGGGCGTATTTGATGACGAACTGCGCGCCGCATGGGCGAAGTTGCCGAAGGAAAAACAGGATGCTCTTTGGAAGCGTTATTACGACAACCGCAAAAATTATCTGACGAAATCCGCCAAGCCGGGTGAAACAGCGGAGCAGATTTCGCAGCAGGCAACGGACGACGCGAATGGTCTGGCCAAGGGTCAATACATTCCGCACGTCATCGAGCCGTCTGCTGGTGTGGACCGCTTGATTCTCGCGCTCATCGCGAATGCCTATTCCGAAGTCACCGAGACGGACGACAAAGGCAAAAGTGAAACAACTGTCGTGATGAAATTTCATCCGCGCGTCGCGCCGATTAAAGTGGCGGTGTTGCCCTTGCTGAAAAATAAAACCGAGTTGGTCAAGAAAGCTCAGGCAATCCGCGACCTGTTGCGTCCATGGATGAATGTGTTTTACGACGAAGCCGGTTCGATTGGCCGCCGTTACGCGCGACAGGACGAAGCGGGCACGCCATTCTGCGTGACGATTGATTTCGATACGCTGGGCGAAAAACCGGAGATGCTGGACACTGTGACGCTGCGTTATCGCGATGATGGCCGCCAGGATCGTTTGAAAATTTCCGAGCTGCTGCCGTTTCTGTTGGAGAGAATCCGGTGAGATATGAATGACGGCATAACCAGATCGAGGCGTATTTCTTACGGGATCATGGTGGGATTGCTCGTCTTAACGGGATGGTTTCATCTCGGTACACTGGTGGTGACGGCGTTTTTCGGTTTCTTCGCGTTGCAGAAATTCAGTTTTGGCCGGAGCAGGTTTCTGGGCGTGGCGATTTATCTCGTGGCGGTTGTCGCGATTTTCTGCGGGCTGTTTTATTTTTCCCATCGCGTGTACAAAACCTTGCCGGAGATCGCGGACCGGACCATTCCGGCCGTCACGGATTATGCAGAAAGAAAAGGGATTCAATTGCCGTTTACGGATTATGCCAGCCTGAAGGAAGTGACGTTGAATGGAATCAAACAGCGTCTCGCGAACATCGGGCTTTATGCGCGCGCGGCTTTTTTTCAATTGGCGCTGCTGATCGTGGGGCTGGTTGTTGCCCTGAGTCTTTTTCTGAACCGGCGCTGGGGAACGGATGATCCGCAAATGTCACAGGATAGTTTATACGCAACGGTGGTGGGTGAACTGGCGGTTCGCTTCGAGACTTTTTTTGTGAGCTTTTCTAAAGTCATCGGCGCGCAGATTGTGATTTCGGCGGTCAACACGAGTCTCACGGCAGTGTTTTTGGTTTGGAATCATTTTCCGTACACCATGGTTATAATCGTGCTGACTTTTTTATTCGGTTTGCTGCCGATCGTCGGCAACATCATGAGCAACACGCTGGTGGTCGGCGTCGGATTCACCATTTCTCCGAACATGGCTTTGATCGCGCTGGTATTTCTGGTGGTCATTCACAAGCTGGAATATTTCCTGAACAGTAAAATTGTCGGCGACCGCATTAAAACTCCCATGTGGCTGACATTGATCGGAATTGTCCTGGGCGAAAAGTTGATGGGCATCCCGGGCATGATTCTCGCGCCGGTGGTGTTGCATTACATCAAAGTGGAAGCTTCAAAAAACACAGTGGAACCGATCCCGAAAATCACTGCGGACTGACGACATGGCTGATCCAACTCCAACCAAACCCAGGCGCGCGCCGACGTTGTATTTCATCATCGCGGCGAAGTTGGTTAAAGGCGTGTTGTCGCTGGCGCTGGCGTTCGGTGTTTACAAAATGGCGGGGCAGGACCTTCAGGATTATTTCGAGCGCTTCATTCATTGGGTAAAATGGGATCCGGAAAACCGATTTTTGTCCGACGTTGCCGCTCAACTGGATCAGATTACACCCGCCAACGTGCGCCGCGTGGCGCTCGGGACGTTCCTGTACAGTTTGTTTTCGCTGGTCGAAGGTGTCGGCCTGATGTTTCGCGTTTCCTGGGCTGGATGGCTGGCGATTGGCGAATCGGCGTTTTTCATTCCGATAGAAATCTTTGAACTGGTGCATCGGGGATTTTCACTGGTGCTGTTTGGCATCCTTGCCTTGAACGTGCTGATTGTCTGGTATCTTTTCCAGAACCGGAAACGGCTGTTTAAGCATTAAGTTTTCCAGCGTGACCCTGCGCAATTTCTGTGGCACTTTCCGCTTGTGACAACAACCGAAGCGATTCAACTCCTGGAAAAATTCCGCGCCGGCGGCGTGGGCCGTGATAAAGTCTTGCAGGCGTTTCAAGCCGCACCCGTCGCCGACCTCGGCTTCGCGCAAGTGGACACGCACCGCGCGTTGCGCAAAGGTTTTCCAGAAGTGATTTTCGGCGCGGGCAAAACTCCCGAACAGGTTTTAAAAATTGCCACGAAGCTGCTTGAACACGAACAAAACGTTCTCGCCACGCGCATCACTGCGGAACACGCGCGAGTAGTGAAAAAGAAATTCAAGAACGCGGTCTATCATGAACTCGCGCGCTGCATCACCATCGAAAAAAAACCTCTACCAAAGCGGCCGGGAACAATCGCCGTCGCTTGCGCCGGCACGAGCGATTTGCCCGTGTCGGAAGAAGCCACCATCACCGCCGAGATCATGGGCAATCGGGTCGTGCGCGTGACGGATGTCGGCGTCGCGGGTGTGCATCGTTTGTTCAATCGTCTCGACACCATTCAGAGCGCGAACGTGGTGATTGTGGTTGCCGGGATGGAAGGCGCGCTGCCGAGTGTGGTGGCGGGATTGATTTCAAAGCCAGTCATTGCCGTGCCGACCAGCATTGGTTACGGCGCGAGCTTCGGCGGGCTGGCGGCGTTGCTTGGTATGTTGAACAGTTGCGGCAGTGGCGTGACCGTGGTGAATATTGATAATGGCTTCGGCGCGGGTTTTGCCGCGAGTCAGATTAATGCGTTGGCCGGAGGGACGAGATCTGCGAGTCCCTGATTAGTTTTGGGCCTCATGGAACTCGGCCCTCCGAAAATGAAAACTCTTTACCTCGACATCTTCAGCGGCATCAGCGGCGATATGTTTATCGGCGCGCTGATTGACCTGGGCGTGGATGGACATCTGTTGGAACACGAGTTGGAAAGGTTGCGGCTGGATGGCTATCACCTGCACATTGCGCGCAAAGAAAAGTCGGGAATTGCGGGTGTGAAGTTTGATGTGCATCTCGCGGAAGATCACGACCACGAACAGGCTCATGCGCATCAACACCATGATCACGGTCACACTCACGAACATGGGCATCAACACAGCCACGCTCATGAGCACCAGCACGACGACAGCCGCACGTTTGCCGAGATTAAAAAACTAATTTACGGCAGCACGCTCTCGGATTGGGTGAAGCAAAAGTCTATCGCCGTCTTCCAGCGTATTGCAGATGCCGAAGGGAAAATTCACGGCAAGCCGCCAGAGGAAGTCCATTTTCACGAAGTCGGCGCGGTGGATTCGATTGTGGACATTGTGGGTGCGTGCATCGCGCTGGAAATGCTTGGCAAACCGCGCATGCTGGCGGCATCGGTTGTGGAAGGCACGGGCTGGGTGAATTGTGCGCACGGTCGTTTTCCGATTCCCGCACCGGCGACGCTCGCGATTCTCGGCGCGCGTGGAGTGGCGGTAACGCAATGCGACGAACCGCATGAACTCGTCACGCCCACGGGCGCGGCCTTGCTGGCGGAGTTGGTTGAGAATTTCGGCCCGATGCAAAATCTGGTTGCGGAGAAGATTGGTTTCGGTCTCGGCACGCGCGACAACAAGACACGACCGAACGTCTTGCGCGCGATTCTTGGCGATTCCAAAGTCCAAAGTCCAAAGTCCAAAGTCGACTGGGAGACAGACACGATTGCAGTTCTTGAAACGAACCTTGATGACATTACCGCAGAAATTCTTGGCAACTTTATTGAACAAGCTTTGGCTGCGGGCGCATTGGACGTGTTTCACACGCCGATTCAGATGAAGAAGAATCGCCCAGGTGTATTGCTCACGGTTTTGTGTACCGAAGCTGACGCGGACAAGTTCAGCGAAATGATTTTGCGCGAGACGAGCGCGTTCGGCGTGCGCCGACATCTGGCGGAACGGCGCAAATTGAAACGCGAATTTACGACGGTCAAAACTCCATTCGGTGAAGTGACGGTGAAAATCGGCAAGCTTGACGAAAAAGTGGTGCAGGCCGCGCCGGAGTTTGAATCCTGCAAAAAAGTTGCCGAGCAGGCGAAGGTTTCGCTCAAGCAGGTTTATGAAGCGGCGGTACGGATGATCAAAAATTGAATCTGAATCTGTGATGGGTTTAATGCATTCGATGGGCCAACCGCTCGTGAGCAGTTTCTTTGTGATTTCTAATTCGGCCCACGCCGGTTAACTTACTTCTTGTATGAATCAGCGGTTTAATTCCATTGAGTCCGTCCTAACCGATTTGCAGAAAGGCAAAATGGTGATTGTCGTGGACGACGCTGACCGCGAAAACGAGGGCGATCTGATCATGGCCGCGGAATTCGTGACCCCGGCAGCGATCAATTTCATGGCCAAGCACGGACGTGGTTTGATTTGTGTGCCGACGAGTTCAGACCGGTTGCAGCAACTCGGCATCGAACGAATGGTGCGGCAGAATCGCGAGACTTTTAAAACGGATTTTCAAATCAGCGTGGATGCGGCGCATGGAATCACAACGGGCATCAGCGCGGCGGACCGCGCGGAAACCATTCGCCTCATGGCTGAACCGACGGCGGTGCCGGAAGATTTGGTGCAGCCGGGGCATGTGTTTCCGTTACGGGCGCGACCGGGCGGCGTATTGCAGCGCGCGGGTCACACGGAAGCGGCGGTGGATCTGGTGAAGCTCACGGGCTGCCGGCCAATTGGGGTGATTTGTGAAATCATGAGCGACGATGGCTCGATGGCGCGTTTGCCGGAGCTGTTGAAATTCGGGAAGAAACATCGGCTGAAAATCTGCACGATTGCGGATCTGATTCTTTACCGGCGCACGCGGGAGAAACTGGTTGAGAAAATCGAGGTTGTGAAACTGCCCACTGATTACGGGGAGTTTGATTTGCATCTCTATCGCTCGAAAATTGACGGCCAACATCATCTCGCGCTGGTGAATGGAAATCCGGCCGGCAAAAAAAATGTCCTGGTGCGCGTCCACAGCGAATGCCTGACGGGCGACGTGTTTGGTTCCCGACGTTGCGATTGTGGGCCCCAGTTGCAACAAGCGATGAAACAAATTTCCGACTCGGGCGCGGGCGTGTTGGTTTATATGCGGCAGGAAGGGCGGGGCATTGGCCTGCCGGGAAAGATCAAGGCTTACAAATTGCAGGAGCAGGGCTACGACACAGTCGAGGCGAACAAGAAACTTGGCTTCGACATGGATCTGCGCGAATACGGACTCGGCGCACAGATTCTGGCCGATCTTGGATTGAAAACCATCAGGCTCCTGACGAACAACCCGCGCAAAGTCGTCGGTCTCGAAGGTTACGGATTGAAAATTGTCGAGCAGGTGCCGATTCGCGTGAAGCCAAACGCGCACAACGCGCATTATCTCAAGACGAAGCGGGAGAAGATGGGGCATTTGCTTTGAACCGCAGATTTCGCGGATGGCGCAGATTAACTTGGAAAAAACTACGTGAATCTGCGTAATCTGCGGTTGAAAATGTTGCGCAAAAATTCCAACCGAAAATCGAACAGCAGGGGCGGCTCCTTCGCCATCATCGCCTCGCAATACAACGCTCATTACGTGGACGCGATGTTGCGCGCGGCTTCGGCGGAATTAAAACGGTCGGGTGCGAGCGTTCAGATCGTGCGCGTGCCAGGCGCGTTTGAAATTCCGGTTGTGGCCAGGACGCTCGCGCGGACTTCCCGGCCAAGGTTGTCGGGCATTATTTGTCTCGGGGTTATTTTGCGGGGCGAGACCGTCCACGCGGCACACATTGGCGAAGCGGTCAGCAATGCCTTGATGCAAATTCAGTTGGAGCAGGAGGTTCCAGTCGTTCACGAAGTGCTGTTGCTTGAGAACGAACAGCAGGCACGCGTTCGTTGTCTGGACAAAAAACACAATCGTGGCACGGAAGCCGCGCAAACCGCGTTGCAGATGGCGCGGGTGATGGCGGGGCTGGGCCGCAGTTGAGACACGGACGATAAGCGGGCTTCATGCGAACATCAGGGCGCGTAAAACTTTTCAAGGGACTCTTGCGGTCAGTAATGGCGAGTGATACGTTTTCGGCCTATTTGCTACATTCGGAATAATAAAACTATGAAATTCACTTCAGCCTTCATCTTGGTAACGGGCCTGGCAACCGCTTTGCAGGTGGCTTCCGCCGCGGACATCACCGGCACGGTCACGCTCAAGGGCACGCCGCCCGCCGAAAAGGAAATTTCTCCGCTCGAAAGCGATCCAACCTGCGGCAAACTACACACCGGCAAAGTAATGACCTCGTTCTACGTGGTGGGCGCGAATGGCGAACTTGCTGATACCGTCGTCATGCTTAAGAGCGTGAAAGGCCAATCCAAAGGCGCTTCCGCACAACCGGCGGTGATTGATCAAAAAGGTTGTTTGTATTCGCCCGGAATTTTGGCAGTTCAAGCCGGCCAAAAGATTCTGATAAAAAATTCTGACCCGGTGCTTCACAATGTTCATACCAAGCCGACGGCAACGGGTAACGCCGAACAGAATCAAGCCCAGATGCAAGGTGCGCCTGACCTGACCGTTTCTTTTGCGACTTCGGAAAACTTTCTGAAGTTCCAATGCGATGTGCATCCGTGGATGTTCGCGTGGGTAACGGTCGTGGACAGCCCCTATTACGCGGTGACTGGCAAAGATGGTTCCTTTAAAATCAGCAACGTTCCCGCCGGCAAATACACCATCACCGCGCTGCATCGCAAAGCGGCTCCAGCCGGTGTGGACAAAGAAATCGAAGTGACCGACGCGGGCGCGAAGGCAGACTTTACTTTGGAAGTTAAATAAATTTTTTGGAATCCGGGCAACCCCGACATTCGATGTGTCGGGGTTTGCTTTTTAACACGACCCAATGACCCGTTCCGTCAACAATCCTATGCTGCATCGCTTCGCTGTATTCACAGCCTTGGCGACGCTCGCGTTGATTGTCATTGGCGGACTGGTCACCAGTAAAGGCGCGGGAATGGCGGTGCCGGACTGGCCGACGAGCTATGGCTACAACATGTTCGCGTTGCCATTTAAATTCTGGCACGGCGGCGTTTTTTACGAGCACACCCATCGGCTCTGGGCTTCCGGCGTGGGATTTTTAACCACCATTCTCGCGGTCTGGCTTTGGCTTAAGGAATCGCGAAGCTGGTTGCGCTGGCTGGGCGTGATTGCGTTTTTCGCGGTCGCATTACAAGGCGTGCTCGGCGGACTGCGCGTCGTGCTATTTAAGGATCAAATTGGAATCTTCCATGCGACACTCGCACAACTGTTCTTCGTGCTGACCTGTGCGATTGCTTTGTTCACGAGCAAGTGGTGGCAAACTGCTGTAGCGGCGGTCTATGACCGTCGCTCGACTTCTGAAATAAATCCGGCGGTCACAG
>JBEEGR010000063.1:0-3295 GCA_041166985.1 Verrucomicrobiota bacterium
GCCCGCCGTAGTGCCACGAGTCTTGGCGATTTCCGGGAAAACTTTTTTGCCGGGCAATTCGCCGCCTTCACCCGGCTTCGCGCCTTGCGCCATTTTAATCTGAAGCTCTTTTGCGTTGACGAGGTAATGGCTCGTCACGCCGAAACGTCCGCTCGCGACCTGTTTGATCGCGGAATTTTTCGAGTCACCAAGTTCGTTCGTCCAGGTGTAACGCTCCGGATCTTCGCCGCCTTCACCGGTGTTGCTGCGTCCGCCGATGCGATTCATCGCAATGGCCAGCGCTTCGTGCGCTTCCTTGCTGATAGAGCCGTAACTCATCGCGCCGGTCTTGAAACGTTTCACGATGGTTTCGACCGATTCAACTTCTTCAATCGGAACCGCCTGCTCGGCAAATTTGAAATCAAGCAAACCGCGCAACGTGCAGAGGTTCTTCGACTGATTGTTCACCAGTTCGGAATATTCCTGAAAGATTTTGAAGCTGCCCAGACGGCAACCGATCTGCAGTTTGTGAATCGTCTGCGGATTGAACAAATGATACTCGCCATCCGCGCGCCATTGATATTGACCGCCGGCGTCGAGGGTAACGCCGTTGACCTGACGATCCGGAAACGCGTGGCTGTGCCGTTTCAAAACTTCTTCGGCGATGACATCGAGACCGACACCTTCAATGCGCGTCGGCGTCCATGTGAAATATTTATTCACGACTTCGCTGTTGAGACCAACCGCTTCGAAAATCTGCGCGCCGCGATAGCTTTGAATCGTCGAGATGCCCATCTTGGCCATCGTCTTCACCACGCCTTTGACCGAAGCCTTGATGAAATTTTTGACGGCTTTCTTGTGATCGAGATTCGGCAACTTGCCTTCGCGGATCAGGTCGTCGAGCGTTTCATAAGCGAGATATGGATTGATCGCGCTGCAACCGTAACCGATGAGCAACGCGAAATGATGCACTTCGCGCGGTTCGCCGGATTCGAGCACGATGCCGACTTTCGAACGTGTGCCGGAGCGAATCAAATGATGATGCAAACCCGCAACCGCCAGCAGCGCGGGAATCGGCGCCTTATCCGCGCTGATGCCGCGATCGGATAAAATCACAATGCTCGCGCCGTCGGTGATGGTTTTATTCACGGCGGCGAACAAGGTGTTCATCCCGGTTTCCAGACCGCGCACACCCTCTTTGGCGTTGAATAAAATCGGCACGGTGGCCGCCTTGAAACCCGGGCGCGTCACGTGTCGGAGTTTTTCCAGGTCCTCGTTCGTGAGCAACGGATGTTCGAGTTTGATCAATGCGCAGCTTTCCGGCGTCGGCTTGAGCAGGCTGCCGCGCGAACCGACCATCGTTTCCGTTGAGGTAATATTTTCCTCGCGGATTGGATCAATCGGCGGATTGGTGACCTGCGCAAAAAGCTGTTTGAAATAATTATAAAGCAACTGCGGTTTGTTCGAGAGCACCGCGAGCGGCGTGTCGGTGCCCATTGAGCCGAGCGGCTGAACGCCGTCATTGCCCATCGGGCCGACGATGAAACGCAGGTCTTCGAAGGTGTAACCAAACGCCTGCTGGCATTGGAGAATTGCTTCATGCGCTGGCTCGCTGCCATGCGGCGGCTCGGGCAAATCTTTCAGCAGAACATGATGTTCATCCAGCCATTTCTGATACGGATGCGCGGTGGCGTATTTATTTTTAAGTTCTTCGTCAGCGATGATGCGGCCTTGCTCGGTATCCACGAGGAACATGCGGCCCGGTTGCAAACGGCCTTTGTGCGCGACGCGCTCGGGCGCGATGTTCAACACGCCGGCTTCGGAAGCCATGATGACCAGATCATCTTTCGTCACGTAATAGCGCGATGGACGCAAACCGTTTCGGTCGAGGCACGCGCCGATAATTTTGCCGTCTGTAAAGGCGATGGAAGCCGGGCCATCCCACGGTTCCATCAGGCACGAATGATATTCGTAAAACGCGTGTTTCTCCGGACTCATGCTCTCGTGATTTTCCCACGGCTCGGGAATCATCATCATCATGGCGTGCGGCAGATCGCGACCGGTCATGACCAGCAGTTCAAGACAGTTGTCGAACATTGCCGAATCGCTGCCATCGGTATTGATGACCGGCAGAAGTTTTTTAATGTCGTCGCCGAACAGCTCGGACTGGAAATTGGCCTGGGCGGCATACATCCAATTGATGTTGCCACGAAGCGTGTTGATTTCGCCGTTGTGCGCGATGTAGCGATACGGATGCGAACGGTCCCAACTCGGAAATGTGTTCGTCGAAAAACGCGAATGCACGAGCGCCAGCGCTGAAGTCATCCCCGAATCGCGCAGGTCAGGAAAATATTTAGCGACCTGTTCCGGCATCAACATGCCTTTGTAAACGAGTGTTCGGGCCGAAAGGCTCGGAACGTAAAACCATTTTCCGCCCGCGACAGTCTTGCTGTAACGGATGTCATGCTCGGAGCGTTTGCGAATGACATACAGTTTTCGCTCAAACGCGATGTCATCCGTGACGGATGAATTGCGGCCCACGAAAACCTGCATCATGAACGGCTCGGCAGCTTTGGCGGTGTTACCAAGCGAAGCGTTATCGGTCGGAATATCGCGCCAACCGAGCACGGTCTGGCCTTCCTCTTTGATAATCGTTTCGATGATCCGTTGCGCGTTTTCGCGTTCTTTTGGGTCGGGCGGCATGAACAACATGCCGACGCCGTATTTGCCGAACGCGGGAAGTTTGAAACCGATTTTTTCCGCCACGTTCACCAGGAAGTCATGCGGCATCTGCATCAGAATGCCCGCGCCGTCGCCGGTATTGGCTTCACAACCGCACGCGCCGCGATGGTCGAGATTGACGAGAATCTGAAGCGCCTGTTCAACGATGTCGTGGGTCTTTTTGCCCTTCATGTTGACGATGAACCCGACGCCGCAGGCATCGTGTTCGAACTGCGGGTCGTACAGTCCTTGTTTCTTCGGCGGTCCCAGCAAAATGTTTTGACCGCTGTTATGGGCGACTTCGTTACTGCTCATCGTTGTTACCGGCTTTCTGCTCAATAAATGAGTTAAATTTTTATAGTTTTCACTCAAATTACGCTGCTCTGCAATAACTCATTTGAAAAATTTGCCGTCCGAAAGGGTGGAAGCCGGGTCGTGGAAAGAGGCCAGATTCAAAGCCGCTTCAAACGGGCGGCAAATAGTGCGCGGTTATGCTGAGATACGCAATGGATTTTAATGAAGCAAAACTAACTGTTCAACGCTTTCAACGCTTTTTTAGCATCGGTAACCCGCAGAATCAGCAGGCCTTTTTTGG
>JBEEGR010000064.1:0-12908 GCA_041166985.1 Verrucomicrobiota bacterium
AGGCACCGTCATCGTCACCAGTTTTTTGCCAAGTATGGTGGTAATACTTGTCAGGGTAATCGTTGGTGGCGGAGTCGGCGGCGGAACATTAGTGGGGGGAGGCGCGGGTTGCTTCAGGTTAAAAAGGTTTCGCTCAACAATTCTGTTGTAGGGGTTGCCAAATGAGTCCGCTACCAGCGCCTGCACGCTCGTGCTTAACAGAACCCCTCCCAATACACACACGAAAGTTTTTCCACCGCACATCATAGTTCTATTATATTAAGTCGTTGAATAAACACCATGACGAAGTTTTAGTTGCGGCACGAGAAAAATTCCCAGCATCAACCCTCCAACCTTTCAAAGAAATAGGAAGCTCCAAACCTCAATTCCGCCGGCGATTGCCTTTGGAGTTTGAAATTTGGAGCTTGGATTTGGAATTTTCTAATACGCCGCTTGCGCGCCTTTGATGGACCGCTTCCGCATCCACGGCATCATCGAACGGAGGCGGACGCCGACTTTTTCAATCGAATGATTTTCGCCCTTCTTCAGGAGCGCGTTGTATTTCTTATAGCCGCCCTTATATTCGGCGACCCAGCCTTTGGCGAACTTGCCGGATTGAATTTCTTTCAACGCCGTTTTCATCCGCTTTTTCACGCTGGCATCAATGATCTTGGGGCCGACGCTGACATCGCCCCACTTCGCAGTTTCGGAAATCGAGAAGCGCATGCCGCTGATGCCCGCTTCATTCATCAGGTCAACAATCAGCTTCAACTCGTGCAGACATTCGAAGTAAGCCATCTCCGGTTGGTAACCGGCCTCAACGAGCGTTTCATAACCCGCCTGGATCAGCGCGCTCGCGCCGCCGCACAACACCGTCTGTTCGCCGAACAGATCGGTTTCAGTTTCTTCCTTGAAACTCGTCTCGATCACACCGGCACGCGTGCCGCCGATGCCTTTGGCCCAGGCCAGCGCGGTGGCTTTCGCTTTGCCGCTCGCATTTTGAAAAACCGCGATCAGCGAGGGCACGCCTTTGCCTTCGAGATATTGGCGGCGCACAATGTGGCCCGGGCCTTTCGGCGCGACGAGAATCACATCCACGCTCTTCGGCGGAACAATGGTTTTGAAATGAATCGAAAAGCCGTGCGAGAACAACAATGTTTTGCCCTTGGTCAGGTTCGGCTTGATGTCCTTCTCGTAAACAGCGGCCTGTTTGGTATCTGGTACCGCGACGAAAATGACGTCGGCCTGTTTCACCGCTTCGGCGGTGGTGACGACTTTAAAACCTTTTTCGCGCGCGACGGGGATCGACTTGCTTCCTTCGTACAGGCCGATGATGACCTTGAGGCCGCTTTCTTTGAGGTTGAGCGCGTGGGCATGGCCTTGGGAGCCGAAGCCGAGCACGGCGAGGGTTTTGTTTTTCAACACCGCGAGATTCGCGTCTTTGTCCGTATAAACTTTAGCAGGCATTTTATTAGTTGAGTAGTTAAGGGTTGAGAGTGATATATCCTTCAGTCCAGTTGTCTTTGTCTATTGCATATTCATCAATGGAAAAATATTCGGGCTTGTCTCGAAAACCGGGTTGAATCGAAAGCCTCTCGATTGCAGCTTCCGCTGACTGCCGAGTCGAATAAATTCCAATGAGTTTCGTTTCATCGTGTCCGCAGGGTTCAACTTCGTATGAATGATGAACTAAAAAAACTTTCATTCATTTCCTGGGCATCGCCACTTTGCCGGTGCGGGTCAGGTCCAGCACGCCGAACGTTTTCATCAGGTCAAGGAACTTACCGACTTTACTTTCATTCCCGGTAATTTCAATGGTCACTGTTTCGGGCTGCACGTCCACGATCTTGGCGCGAAAAATATCAGTGATCTGCATCACTTCCGCGCGGCTGGCGGAATCCACGGAGACTTTGATCAACACCAGTTCGCGGTCCACATATTCGTCTTCGCGGAAATCGTGGACTTTGATGACGTCGGGCAGCTTGTTCAGTTGTTTGACGATTTGTTCCAGCGTCGGTTCATCGCCATGCGTAACGATGGTCATGCGCGAAGCCGTGGCATCGTGCGTCGGCGCAACGTTGAGCGTATCAATATTGTAACCACGCCCGCTGAACAATCCGGCCACGCGCGTCAGCACGCCGAACTTGTTTTCCACGAGCACTGAAATTGTGTGTTTACGCATAAATCCCGCACTAAAGGGGAGGCGAAACCTAGCAAGCTTGAAGCGGAGGGTCAACGCACATTTCCTTGGAATTTTGCTGGTATCACTACGTTGTCAGTGATAATACTGGCATCATTCCGAATCAAAAAAGGGACAAGGTTATGAAAACTCAATTCGTTCCGGATCTCCTTAAACGGGTTACTTTCATTCTCACCATTTGGTTTTTTTGCTCCTCGCAGGCTGATCCATTGGACAATTGGACTTCCAGCCAAGTCAGCACCAACCCTTTTGGATTTAATGGTCTTTGGATGACGGACGTGACCAGTGGTAACGGCCGATATGTAACGGTTGGACAGTATACTGGGGATGATAATGGCGTTGTGCAGACTTCCGAAGATGGTATGAATTGGACGATGCGCAGCCTGCATGATTACTCCATCCTGGATCTTTATGGGGTGACGTATGGAAATGGAAAATTTGTGGCGGTGGGGTGGGATTATTTTGCAGGACACAACATTTACCACTCGACGAACGGAATTAATTGGACGTCCCACACCACTTCGATCGCCAATCTCTATGCGGTAACTTACGGCGGCGGTTTATTCGTAGCAGTTGGGGATGGGGTTTTGTTAAATTCGTCGAGCAAGACCACGGCGAATATTTATATTTCGGAGGATGCCATCACTTGGTCGGCGGTGGATTCGGTAGCTTTAGTAGCGGATGTTCATGCGTTGAGGGATGTCGCCTATGGTGGTGGAAATTTTGTCGCGGTGGATGGAAGCGGATATTTTTATATTTCCTCAGATGGTTATGATTGGACTAGAACTGCTAACAGCCGTGCGGGCAATCGCGTCAGTTTTTGCAAAGATCGTTTCTACGTTCCTGCTGGCGCAGGCACTAATCTCGTATCCACCAACGGGCTGACGTGGTCATTGTTGACAAATAATACGGCCAGCACTTTCGGACGCGTGGTCTATGTAAACGGATTCTTCGCAGCGTTGTCGGGAACCAATGTTTTTACTTCAGGCGATGGCACTAATTGGACGAAGCGTATTTTACCAACAGCTTCGAATGTCACTTTAACAGGAATTGCTTCCGGCGATCGGAACCTTGTCGCTGTGGGTTACACATCTCCATCGTTACCCCTGCTTCCGAAAGCCTACGTTTCAGATTCATATGTCGCCCTGCGCATAACTGCTGAATCTTCACCACAATTACAGATTTCCGGCTTGCAAAACCGGTCATATCGGATTGATTACTTGAACGATTTTCAATCGAGCAACTGGCAGTCATTAACGAATTTTTCGCTCACCAACAGTCCGTTGTTGTGGACGGATGTGACCGCAACTAATTCACAGCGATTCTACCGAGCGGTGTTGCTGCCTTAAAACAGAAGTTGGGATTGCTCGCTTTATCCTATGTTCCAGTGTCAGTGTCAAACAAACGACAGCTTCGTCGTCGCGGCGCTTTCATCCCAGCCGCGCGTGGGTTCGGCGGTGACGGAGCTGATGTCTTTGATGGAAATCTGCCGCCCGCGCGTTTTTGCGCCTTTGACTTCAATCTCTTTCGGGTCGCACGTCTGTTGGCTGATTTTCTGGTGTGGCGCCGGTTTGTAGCGGATGTAAAGAATCTTAGGTGTCTCCGGGGTAAAAAACAGGATGCGGGATTTTTCCGGGATGCACGAATAAGCCTTGTTCAAAATTGTACCCCCAAAGGTGAACCGCTTGAGATAACTCGCATTGCGGTCGGTATAGGCACAGGTGAAGACGCGGTCGCGTTCCGGCACTCCGCAATAAAATAACTCCGGCCCGACGAATAATTTCTCCGGCAACTCGCTGACCTTGTAAGTGCCGTCCTTGAATACGAGCAAAATTTTATCAAACTTCGTGCATTCGACTTTGAATTCCTCGCCATTGACTTTGTAGCCCACGTAACCGCTTTCGCGGTCGTAAGCAACTTTGAAAGCCTTGAACGCCACCGCCTTCACGTCCACTTCCTCATGACGCGCCGATTTTGTCGTCAATCGTGGATATTGCGGGCCGTATTTTTCCAATAACGCTTCGAGATGCGCGATAGCGTAGCGCGTCAGGTTCTTCAGATTCTTGCGTGTTTCTTCGAGGTCAGATTTAACCCGGTCGGTTTCTTCCTTGTGCTTATTGATGTCGAACAACGAAATCCGGCGAATGCGCACGGACAGAAGTTTTTCCACATCTGCATCCACCAACTCGCGATACAACTGTTTGCGGAACGGTTTGAAGCCATCGTAAACCGCCGCCATGACCGCCTCGTTCGTTTTGCATTTCTCGATCCCTTTGTAAATGCGCTCCTCGATGAAGATGCGTTCCAGCGTGCGAAAATGCAGTTCGTCCTCAAGCTGTTTCAGCATTAACTCCAGCTCGCGCTTGAGCAGTTCGACCAGTTGCCCGGTGTTTTCGCGCAATATCTCGCTCACGGTCAGTTCGACCGGGCGATTATTTTTGATGACCACGATGCGACTGGTAATGCTGACTTCGCAATCGGTGAAAGCGTAAAGCGCATCCACCAGTTTCTCCGCATCCACACCTGCCGGACACTTGATTTCAATCTCAACTTCCTCCGAAGTAAAATCGTTGACCGACTTCACCTTCAACTTGCCTTTGCGCGCGGCATCTTCGATGGATGCCATCAGCGAATCAGTCGTGGTGGTCGGCGGAATTTCTTTGATGAGGACGGTGGACTCGTCTTTGACTTTGATCTTGGCGCGGACTTTGACGCTGCCTTTGCCGTCCTGATAATCGCGCGCGTCCATCAGGCCGCCGGTCATGAAATCCGGCAGACACTTGAACGATTCCTTTTTCAGAATCGCAATCTGCGCGGCGAGCAGTTCGGGAAAATTGTGCGGCAAAATCCGCGCCGACAAACCCACCGCGATGCCTTCCGTGCCGAGCATCAGCGTGACCGGCAATTTGCAGGGCAGGGTGACCGGCTCTTTGTTGCGTCCGTCGTAGCTGGGAACGAATTCGGTGATCTCGTCGTTGAAAAGTTCGGTGCGCGCGAGTTCAGTGAGCCGGCATTCGATATAACGACCCGCCGCCGCCGGATCGCCGGTAAAAATATTTCCAAAATTGCCCTGGCCTTCAATGAGATAACGCTTGTTCGCCAGCACCACGAGCGCGTCGCCGATGGAAGCGTCGCCGTGCGGATGAAACTTCATCGTGTCGCCGACCACGTTGGCAACTTTGGTGAAACGCCCATCATCCGTGCGATGCAGCGCCCAGAGAATGCGACGCTGAACCGGCTTCAGCCCATCGAACAAATGCGGAATCGCGCGATCGCGAATGACATAGCTCGCGTATTCGAGAAAGCTCGTGTTGACGCGGCGATGCAAGGCCATCTCGATCTTCGCGGGATTAAACGGATGATGCGCGAGGGTTGCGGGAACCTGTTCGGCGATGATTTCCGTGTGGCCGTTTGCAGTAGGCTTCTTCGCGGGTTTTACGCCATCAATCGGCAATTCCGGCTGTTCGCTTTCTTTTTTCTTTTTCGGCATTTTAAAAATCCAATTCGTCTTTACGATTCAACGCGTAAAATGCTGTAAGCAATGGTGAAAAAAGAAAAGCATTCTTTCAGTGTAAACGCGAATTTTTTAAGGGCTTAACGTCTCCGGCTCCAGAGATTGTAAAATATCACGCTAGAGAATCAATAGGTGGCGCGCTTCGATCAGCAATGTCCACCACCAAACCAAAAGAATTCCACCACGCAGGTAAATCACGACCGTCACGCATCCTGAAATTACTCTGAGCAATAGCAGCGTCGCGAACAGCGAAGGCGCAACCGGAGCTGAATGATTTCGGAGTGCCAGCACGATGACGCCAAGCAGGACGGTCAATGAAGCGCTGAACCATTGGTTACGCGAAAGACGAATCAGCCACGCGAATGGCGCGAAGACCAAAAAAAGTTCAGTCAATGCGAGGCTAAAGAGAGTCATAGCAATCCATTCCTTCAGGTTGGCGGGATAATCTTCCGGTTTCGCGAGACGCAGGGATGGGTCGAGAAACAAATGCAAACCCATCGCCGCGAGAATTCCCGCCAGCGTGGTCGTGACAAAAAGTCCAACGCTCCATTTCACTGTGAATACAGGCCGGTTGGTATATTGCGCGTGCCATGCAAATACGAAGGCCCACAAAACAAATCCGCCGAGAAACAGCGTCGCTTCCAAATACCAGATTGGAAGCGAGCGCGCCGGCCAGAAAGCCAGGCGCGGAAAGCACATCAGCGCGGTTGCAAGCGCGGCCAGGCTGGCGGACTTTACAACTTCAGGTTGAGCGAGTCGGCGCACGTTTCAATAGTCAGACACGGCGAACCGGGTTTTGTTTCGGTGGTTCCGCGGTTTAATTTCTGATTGAAATTGCCAGCAAGTACCACGCAGCGTGCGGCAGCCATTGTTCCGTCCAGCGCCAATCTTCGTCTTTGCCAGTGACGGCGTAACCGAGATTGAAATCAATGTCGTTCGGATTGTCATGGCCGCCGGTGATGCCGTTGACGATGCCGCCGGGCGCGTTGTTGTATTCGTAAGATTCAAAAAACATGTAGAACGGATTGTTCCGCCCGGTGCCGTGCAACATGCAGGTGTCATACGGATTCAACCCCAAAATCCAATTCAACTGATTCCACGCGTAATTTTGGAGGCGGTCGCTGAACTCTTTATCGTCCTTGAAGTATTTCGCCGCCATGCGCGCCGCCGTGGCCACGGAACCGAGCCGGGCGTTCTCGCCCTGCCACCAGGGAGCGGTTTCCGTGTCGTGCGGAAAGAAAAATGCCGTGCGACGAAATCCATTTTTGCTTTGCACAAGTTGACGAGCGTAACCAAATGGATTGGTGACCTCGCCGGTAGTGCGCAGTTCAAACTCCAAAGATTTTCTCACTGTGTCCAAAACTTTTTTCTGCGTGGCTTCATCGGCGATTTCGTAATAGCTCAGTAAACTGACGACCGGCATTCCGGCATCAGCGGCGTGAAAGAAGGGACGATCCTTATCATCCGCGCGCCAATAGTTTGTCTGCCCGCCACTCGTGATTAAGCGGCTCATCAGATTCTGCGCGCGCTTGTCAGCGGCGAATTTGTATTTCCCGGACTTTGTGGCTTTGAAAAGTTCGGTGGCCGCGAGCAACGCGCAGTAATCGTCCACGATGTTTTCTTTGCCGTCGTTGGTGTAGAGTTCGTTGTTCTTTTCCAAAAAAGCGAACGCATCCTCCGCCGTCTTCAGATAAGTCGCGTTGGAAAATTCTCCACAGACCGGATAAGTGCTGGCCTTCGCCAGCGCCGTAATCGCCACTCCGCCGCCAGCGCGATAGCCGATTTCGTAAGCGATTTTGTCGGCGGCGGCGTGAGTCTCGCCCATGAATGACGCGTTTTTGTTGGTCTTGATCGCAAAACCGCTGCCTTCCTTGCCGATGCGACGATCTTCGGCGCTTTTCTCCGGGCCGGGCGCGCCGACAGAACGATAGAACGAGCCGCTCGGATTTTTCACACGCACAAGATAATCTGCGCCGAACATCGCTTCATCGAGCAGGCGGCGTTTGTATTGGCGAAAACTTTGATCGTTGCGACGATTCAGTTCATCGTAAGTTTTGAAAAGGCTCCAAGCCGTCATCGGAATTTGTTGCGGATTGAAATAGGTCGAGAACGAAAGATGCGAAAGATGTTTACCGTAATCGCCGCTTGCATCAAACCAGCCGCCGTGAACGTCAACGGTGTTGGTCATGCCATCGAATTTCAAATCGCGGTCCGCCTTGTCGAGCAACCCGGAACTGCGCTGGCCTTTGAAATAATAAATCACGCTCGACAGCGTGTTGCGCTCCAACAAATCGCGCTCGACCAGAAATGGAAACGAACGCACCGCGCCTTTGCCGGTCTGGCATTCGATGAGAAACGTTCCGTTGGAATTCACCTGGCTGAAATCAATCGTCCAGAAAATCCAGTCTTTCCATTTATCAACCGGTCCGGATTTGCTGGCGTTGCCGGATAAAATTTCTTTGCCGGTTTGCGAGTCAATCACCTTGAACGTGCTGACTTCATCACCTTCGTGGCCGAGAACTACCGCTCGTTTCGGCGCGGCCTGTTCGTAGCCGAGATGATTGATAAGAATTTTAGGAGTATCGGCTAACACGAGGTTGGCAGACAAACACAGGCCAAGGACAAGGCTGAACAGAAGAAAACCAAGGGAACGAAGAATGAAATTTTTGTTTTCGGATTGGCCGCACATATCAACCTTTGTTTACTTCGTTTCCTTCTGTTTATTTTCCGTCTGAGAGTTCTTCAACTTCTCCCACTCATCCGACATTGCTTTGAATGTTGTCCAAGGATTGTTCGCGTTCGTGCCGTTCCCTTTGTAGTCATTCTCTAAAAATCCGCCTGCGCCGGACCAGACCGTTTGCATCATGCCCTGATAACGCGGTTTCATTTCTTTGGTCGCTCTGTCGCGGAACTTCACCATGTCCTGAGTCTGGAGAACGGCTATTTTCGGATTTCGCCACGGACAGGTGATTACGTTCAACCCCTTCATTGCGAAATAAACCGGCGTCTGGTCGGGGCGATCATAATGCCAGTCACAAATCATGATGTCCTTCGGCACCATATCAATCGCGCGATGAGTATTGTTGTAACTCGCCTCCCATTCGCCAATGCCAGTGGTTTTGCCATCAATCAAACGATCGCCCCAGATCCAAAGTTGGCGATTTTTCTGTGCGAGATGGTCGCGTAGTGTGCGGACTTCGCCCGCGAACAATTCCGCCTTGTCACGACCGGAGCAACGCGGGCATTTGTCGTGACCGATGTAAAACACTTCATCCATGCCGGCGTGAAATGCGTCTGATTCGAACGTGTCGCAAACTTCGTCGATTAAATCAAAAACGATTGCATGAAGTTCGGGATGCAGCGGGCAATAACTTTTGCAGTAAAGCCCATCGGAGTTCGGCCAGTTAGTATAGTTCTCGGTTTTGACTTGTGGCGTTTCGTCGAACTCTGGATGCGACCGTAACAAGCCGAAAGTCGTTTTGGCCCACGATTGGTGTCCAAGCAAATTGATTTGCGGAATCAGTCGAATGTGATTCGTGTGACAAACCTCAACCAGCTTTTTCACGTCCGCTTTGGAAAGGCCGGTGCCGTCGCGAACTTCCGGATGGCTTTCGTATTGGTAATTGTAATCCACGCGCAGGATCAACGTGTTCACATGACGCGGCGCGAGTTCGTCGTTCACGAACGCGATGAACTCATTCAGTCCATTGGCGCGCGGCGCTTCGATGCAAAATCCGCGAACAGGCAGGAGTTTGTCGAGTTCGTCGGCGCGAGCGATTGAGAGAAAAGCGGAGAGAGCGAGAATGGTGAGAATGTGTTTCTTCATACCAAATTTTGGTGAATGGGTTTGCAAGCGATATATGGATTCCACCTTGTCCCGAATCTCTTGGCAATGATTTTCATCCATCCTGTAATTCTTGCGTTCCGACGCCATTTAATATTCCAATTTGTCATATCAAACGGAGCCAAACACTCTCTTTGATGCTATTCGCGAGCTTATGTCGCCAGTCACCAAGCCGAACCGCGAAATTGGATTCCACGTCAAAGAAGATAGCGTGCCGTACCGCGTCAAAAGAAAGTGATCCGGCTCATTGATAAGTCTTGAGTTTGTTGACCGTGTCCTTTTGGATAGCATCTCTGTGGCAAGGCAACCTCTTCAAAAATGAAAATGAGAACTCTTCTAATTGTGCCGCTGCTCGGGTCATTCTGCGGCTGCGGGACCGTTGATACGACTCAAGAGCACATGTCCACTCCATCTGCGCCGCGTGAGGCGCAGGGCGGGGCGAAGGTGCAATAGACATATGTTGGCGGTCAGATTTTCAAGGTGGAGCGCACTCGGCCATTGCCGAACGCTTTTGGCGGGGCAGACATCTTTGGGCGAAAGATTTATGCGGGCTTTACCGAACTGCGGTATCTTGGATTGACCGACGACGGCAAAATCATCCTGCGGGTCACCGAGGTCGAGACGCATTCTACTGAAACGACAATGAGCCGGTCCGGGATGGCGCACGTTCAAGGGAACGTCAATCAATACGGCAGCTTCAATGGGACGATCACGCAGTCCCCAAAGGGAAGCACTGAGTTGTTACCATCGAACACCACTCAATTCGTGCTAGATCCAAGTAAAGAGAAGGAGCTAACCGTAGCAGGTACGAAGGTGACTTTTTTGGAATTCACGCCATCGAGCCTCAAATACTCACTGGAAAAAACCGAGAAGTGATCTACTCATTGAATTTCGATGCTTCTTGAAGCATTCGTGTGTATGGTAACTGGCGAAGGCTAGTTTCACAGGCTCTTCGTTGCGAGAGGCGGATCACAGTAAAGTCGCAGAAA
Organism: Verrucomicrobiota bacterium; assembly: GCA_041166985.1. Taxonomy (GTDB): domain Bacteria; phylum Verrucomicrobiota; class Verrucomicrobiia; order Limisphaerales; family DASXHY01; genus DASXHY01. The sequence goes on from JBEEGR010000064.1 coordinate 10,527, forward strand.
AGCCCCAATGGAATTTCTGGCCAAGATGGTTTCAGCTTCGGTCTGTACGACAGTAGCGGCGCAGGAATAGCCAGCTTGCTCCAATTCAGCCGCGATAGATTCGGCTTCTCCGACGGGGACTTCCGCGATGCAAAATCTTTGGCGACTTGCGGAAAGGTCATGCACCATTTTCGCCACATCCTGAGTTACTGAATCAATGAAGATGTATTCGGCTTCATTTCGTTTTACGGTTTCTATTTTCATTTTGTCTTCGCCGTGTCGTTTTCAATGTCACCAGATGCTCCTACATTCTTCCCGAAGTCCTGGAAATCCAATTCTATGTAAGCGCTCGCACGCAGCGGTTTTGTTTACACTGCCGTTAATCCTCTACCGGCACCACGAGATTCTCCATGATGTAATCTTTGCGCTCGGGCGTGTTCTTGCCCATGTAGAACGTGAGGATGCCGCTCGCTTCAGTCTTCGGCGCGTATTCGACTTTGCTGGCGCGCATTTCTTTGCCGATGAATTGTTTGAACTCCGCGGGCGAAATTTCCCCAAGACCTTTGAAGCGCGTGATTTCAGGTTTGCCGCCCAGTTCAACGATGGCTTTGTCGCGCTCGGCTTCGCTGTAGCAATAAATCGTTTTCTCTTTGTTGCGCACACGAAAGAGCGGCGTTTCCAAAACGTAGAGATGCCCGTCATGCACGAGTTGGTCGAAAAAGCGGAAGAAGTAAGTGATCATCAGATTGCGGATGTGCAATCCGTCCACGTCGGCGTCGGTCGCGAGAATCACTTTGTCGTAACGCAAACCCTCGTTGTTGTCTTCGATGTTCAACGCCTGCATGAGATTGTACATCTCGTCGTTCTTATAAACGACATCGCGCTTGAGGTCCCAGACATTGAGCGGCTTGCCCTTCAACACAAACACAGCCTGATTGTTTACGTCGCGGCAACTGGTGATGGAGCCAGCGGCGGATTGACCTTCGCAAATAAAAACCATCGTGCCTTTGCCTTTATCGCGCTTTTTATCGAGATGGTTTTTGCAATCCTTCAACTGCGGAATGCGAATTGTAATCGCCTTCGCCCGTTCACGCGCGAGTTTCTTCACTTCCTGCAATTCCTTGCGCAACTGTCGCGTGTCCTCCGTCTTGGACATGATCTTCTCGGCAATATCTTTGTTGCGATTGAAGAAGTGTAGTAACTCTTCACGCACGTTGTTGACGAGTTCGGTGCGGATTTCCGTGTTGCCGAGTTTGTTTTTCGTCTGCGATTCGAACACTGGATCTTTCAGACGAATTGCCACTGCGCCAATCATGGCTTCGCGAACGTCGTCGCCTTCGTATTTGGCGTTGCCGTATTCATTGACCGCTTTGAGCAAGCCTTCGCGAAACGCGCTGAGATGTGTGCCGCCGTCGCTGGTGTATTGGCCGTTGACGAACGAATAAAACGTCTCGCCATAACGGCTGTTGCTGTGCGTGAAACAGAATTCCAAGGTCTTGCTCGTGTAATGGAGCGGGGGATAAAGCGGTTCCGCGCCATCGGCTTCGAGATCTTCCATCACCAGATCCATCAGACCGAGACGCGATTGAAAAACTTTCGGCTCCGGCTGCCCGGCCAGGTTCAATATGAGTTTCAATCCGGTGTTGAGATAACTGTAATGCCGCAGACGCCGCTCGATGTGTTCGACCCGGAATTCGCTGTCTTTGAAAATCTCCGGGTCCTGCTCAAACTCGATGAACGTGCCGTTCGGCTCTTTCGTTTTGCCTTTGTCTTCCTTCTTGAGCTTGCCTTGCTTGAACGACGCTTCCGCAAATTCTCCATCGCGATGACTGCGCACCATGAAAACTTTTGACAACGCATTCACCGCCTTCGTGCCGACGCCGTTCAAGCCAACGCTGAACTGGAACACGTCATCGTTGTATTTCGCGCCGGTGTTGATCTTGGAAACGCAATCCACAACTTTGCCGAGCGGAATGCCGCGCCCGAAATCGCGCACGGCGACGCGATTGCCTTCGATGTAAATCTGCACTTCTTTGCCGTGGCCCATGATGAATTCGTCGATGGTGTTATCGAGGACTTCCTTCATGAGGATGTAGCAGCCGTCGTCGGGGTTGGAGCCATTACCGATGCGGCCGATATACATGCCGGTGCGCAGGCGGATGTGCTCCAGGGAGGACAGTGTCTTGATCTTGCTCTCGTCGTAATTGTGCTTCGCGTTTTCAGCCATAGTTCAACGGCTCTCAAAGTTGAGTAAAACGCGCGGGGATGCAAACAGGAAATAACAAATTGATTTGAGAGTTAGCGGGCAAATTTTGTGATGAACTGCTTTCGCAAGAACTTGGCCCATCGTTTATTGTACGTCCGTGAAATTCCCGATGCGGTGAATAACTTCCCATTGCTTTT
>JBEEGR010000065.1:0-4603 GCA_041166985.1 Verrucomicrobiota bacterium
GTATCCCAATTTGCGCGAGGCCAACATCGAGGTGGTTCCGTCATCGGCATCGGTGCGGGGTTGCGCGGTGCCTTTGGGCCAATGCATTTCCAATCTTCTCGGCAACGCCATCAAATTCGTCCCCAAAGGTGTCGCGCCGCTGATTAAAGTCTGGACGGAATCCGCCAATGGCCGCTCGCGACTCTGGGTGCAGGACAACGGCATCGGCATCTCACCTGATAACCAGAGAAGCATTTTTGAAATTTTCACCCGGGTGAACAGCGCGGAAGATTACGAAGGCAGCGGCATCGGTTTAAACATGGTCAAAAAAGCCGTTGAAAAAATGGGCGGGCAGGTGGGCGTGGAATCGCATCTCGGCCACGGCAGCCGCTTTTGGATTGAGTTGGAAAGCGCGTAGTCAGCCGTGACGGAAAACTTCCCACCGCATTTGCCTTTCAAAAAAATGGGGAGAGCACCCTATGAACTTTTCCTGTCTTTACGATGTCGGATGGGTAGGTTGTGCCCGTGGCAAAATCTATTTTATTAGCGGAAGACTTTGAAGATGATGCGCGAGCGCTCGTGGATGTTCTGAAAGCTTCCGGAATTCAAAACCCAATCATCAGGGTCGGCGATGGTGATGAAGTCCTGGCTTACCTGAAAGGCGAGGGGCTTTATGGCAACCGGCAGAGCTTCCCGCTACCCGGGCTTTTGTTGCTCGACTTGAAAATGCCGCGGGTGGATGGCTTCCAGGTTTTGGAATGGATACAGACCCAGCCGCAGTTAAAGAACATGCTGGTCGTAGTGCTCAGCGGCCACAATGATTTGAAGGATGTTAAACATGCTTATACGCTGGGAGCGCACACTTTTCTGGTCAAACCTTTCAAGCTGGAAGACATGGCTAATCTGGCCGCAAGTTTTTCCAGCCACCTTGCCGGCCTTTCCTGAAAATCGAGTAGCGTCAGGCAACTCCCGGCGGAATGAGAAAACGCCCTGCGGGTGATGACTATGTCTTACGAGGTATTCCTTACCTCCAACGTGAAGCACGGTCATTCCTTTGGAAACGCGCCGGTGTGACAGTTGTTGCAGGAGAAATCTTCGTTGACCCCATCAAGGTGGAAAAAGCTGTGGCCCTTGGGATTTAATATTTCCAGTTGCGCGCCGCTGCCTTGCGCCAGGATCGTGTGGCAGGCGTTGCAATCTCCCGCCGAGATTTTTACTTTGTTGTCCGCCGCTTTATGCAAACCGTCGTGGCAGCGGAAACAACCGGCCGAATCTTTGTGGCCGATGTTGTCTGGATAGGCGCGCCAGTCGGCTTTCATTTCCGGAAAAAAGTTTCCGCGAAAAATTCCCTGCACTTCATTCACCAGCGCCACGACCTGCGGCGTGCTGGCGTATTGCGCGCGCAGAGTCGTCGAGATTTTTTCCATGGCTTCGGCTTCGGTGGAATAATTCTGAATCAGCACAGCCACGGAATTGGACTTCACCCACGGCAGCGCGGAATCAATCCGGCCAGCCGCCATCGCGCGATCCACCGCATCGTTCGGCGAGCGATAACGGTGCGCGGGGCGGTTGTGACAATCGAGACAATCCATCGTGCGAATGGCGTATTGCGTCAGGTCATTCGTGAAGCCAGAAACACGATACTCCGTCACTTTGCCGCTCGGGTCGGTGAAGCGCACCCATGGAATAACCTGCCGTTGTTCATCGGTGGCAATATATTCAACTTTATTTTTTGGGCTGACGTGCCAATGAATGCCACTGACGCTGCCTTCCTGCAGATCGCCGTCGCCCACTTTCAGGACGAGCCGCACCGCAAACGGCGTGTTGGTTTTATCGGCCAGAAAATGCGCATACGTACGGTCGAGATTGCCGCTGAACTTTTCCGGCCAATGACATTGCTCGCAGGTTTCGCGCGCGGGCCGGAGATTTTTGATCGGCGTTTTGATTGGGCGATGGAAATCACCGGTGACCATGCAGCGCAGTTGGTGAATGCCGTTGAGCTTGGCTTTCACGAACGCCTCTGCGCCGGAACCGACGTGGCAGTCCACACAACTGACACGCGCGTGCGGTGAATTGAGATGCGCGGTGTATTCCGGTTTCATCGGGACGTGGCAGGTTTTCCCGCAAAACTCCACCGACTCGGACTCGTGATAGGTCTTGTTGCTGCCGATCGCCGTCAGCAAGAGAAACACGACAGCGCCCAAAATAAACGCGCCGAGAATTTTTCGGTCCCGAGGTTTGTCGAGGTCGATGACCAACACGCGCGATACTGCGTCCATCGAACCTTTGCGGAGATGCCGCCGTTGAATCCACGCGCCCAGCAGAATGAGAAACAAACCGAGAAACGAAAATCCGGGCGCGACAACGTACGTGAGGAGGCCGAGGTAGGGATTGCTGCGGGCGGCAAAGAGGTCCAGGGCGAACAGCAATATGAACGCGAAGAAACTTCCGAACGCGATGACCAGGCCCGTCAGACTCAGCCAATTGCGGAAGAAGCGGAATCGCTTCTGCGTTTTTGGAAGATCGCTGCTCATAACTTTGCAAAAGAGCGCGGAATTTATTCCGCTTCACTGTTCGACCTGCCACGATCGAACACCGGGAACCTGCGGTATAGAAAGTGGAATAAATTCCGCGCGCCGTAACTACCGATTGCTTGTTCGTCACTTCGGCTATTTTTTGAATGTCCGTATGTAGGTCACGAGCGCTTTGATTTCGTCGTCAGTCAGCTTTTCCGCGTACGGTTCCATTTTCTTTTTGCCATCTTCGACGACGCCTTCCTTAATGCCCTTGATAGCGACTTCGTCCTTCAATTCGGCCTGGACCTTCGCGTCGCTGTAATCCTTGATGCCGAGTTTCTGGCCCATCTTGGTTTGGCCTTTGCCGTCCGCACCGTGGCATTTGGCGCACGTCTTGTCCCAATTCTCTTTGGCATCCGCCGCGTTCGCCGCGGCAGCGAAGGAAACAATGATTCCGGTTATGAGGAGTATTTTTTTCATAATAATTTTTTTCTTTGCGGGAATTTAAAACCTATACTGCAAACTCGAAAAGACCAGGTGCGCATCGTAATTGTTGTGCCCGCCGGAAGTCTGATCGCGATTGGTAAAGTAACCGTAACGCAGCGAGCAACGGAGTCTCCTGGTCAGTTGCCGGCTGATGGTGGCGCTGATGCTTTGCTCTTCCGCGCCCGCGCCGTAGGGCTGGCTGGCGCTGGAATTGTCGAGATAGTTGTTTGCGCGATAGTAAAAATATTGCGCCGAAAGATCGGTTTTGTTGTCGAGCACAAACGTCGCAAAGATGCTGGCATTCCAATAATCATTGCGCGAACGCGGCACGATGTTGTTGGTGTCGCTGCCGACGAAGGTATTGGCGCCCGTGGTGGTTTGGTCGAGCACGTAATTAATGCTGCCCTGCAAATAAAGCCGCGAACACGGCGTCCAGGAAATCATTTCGCTTAAAATGTGCGAGGTCATCTCGGCGCTTTGAACTTTCGCGAGGAAATCTCCTTTCGTGTCCACGGTGGACAATTGAAAATCGTAGCGGGTGACGAGCGTCAGGTTGTTCAACGGCCGCCATGTCACGCGATAGTTCAAATCGTCCGTCGCAAAATCCTGGTCGGTGAGAAACGCCGGATAACGATTCGCGCTCGGCGGCATATTGGTCGTCGAATCCACGAGGTGCGTGTAACCATTCTCACGCACCTTATGATAATACTGCGCGGCCATGTTTAACCGCCGCAACGGATACCAGTTCACGCCGAGAACATATTTTTGCGTGAAACGGTCCGAGTCAGTGTTGCGCTTGATGATCGCGGAAGTGCCTTCCGGCGCGTCGGGATCATTGTCGGCCTGGGTTTCCTTGAGTGTGCCGATGCCTTCCAGCCATTCGCCACGCGCGTAAAGCACCCAATTGGTAAAACCAGTGTAGCGCAATTCCAGCCGTTCCGAAACATCGGTGAAGCCTCGCCCGCGAGTGTTCCTCAAATCCTCGGTTGTCGCCGCACGGGCGGGCGGAGCGCCGAAACTTGTCGCCGTGTATGTGACATCGCCCTCCTGTTCCTGATGTTCGACGCGAAACGACGGCACGATTGAAACATTATCCCACGGCATGAGCATGAGGTTCATGTTCATCACGTATTGGTCCACCTTGGAACCGCCGCGCAAATCAAAGAAGCCTTCGTCGCGTTGCTGACGCCGCGCGAAGAGCGGATCGTAAACGGGATCGTAGTCCGCGCCATAAATCCGGCTGCCACCCACGTCCGTATCGAGTCGCGTGTAGGAATAACCGGTCGTGAACCAGATGCGATCGTTGAAGCGTGTCTCAGTGAATCCGTGCGCGTTGAGCATGTCTTCTTCAAACTCGTCGTGTTGCGTGACGAAACGATCAGCGGCGGCCGTGGCGCTGCCCGTGAGTTCGCCGGGACGCCGATGAATATTGCGCGTGTCATTGTTATCAATCATGTCGTAGCGCAGACCAAGGCCGAAATCCGTTTTTGAAACCGTGTGCTTCGCGTCGAGCGCGAAACTGTCGCGGTCTTCATCAATCCCCAAAAAGGTCGGCACGATGGCGCGTGAGTTGTTGGCGCCGGGCAAACCCAGCAGCGTGGTATCACCCCAGATCGTCGAAT
>JBEEGR010000066.1:0-3324 GCA_041166985.1 Verrucomicrobiota bacterium
CGCGCCGATGGACATGATCGAAACAACGATTCGCCTCAAGGACGAAAAAGCCTGGCCCGCCGTGGACATCAAAAACGCCGAGGGCAAAGTAACCGCGCATCGCCGCCGCACGCCGGATGAATTATCCGACGCGATGAATGCCGCGATTCAATTTCCCGGTTTGAACAATGCGTGGACGATGCCGATCAAGACACGCATTGATATGCTTGCCACCGGAATTAAAACGCCGGTCGGCATCAAAGTCGCCGGATCAAATCTCGCCGAACTTGAACGCGTGGCTTCCGAAATCGAAGCCGTTGTTAAAACTGTGCCCGGCACCTTGAGCGCATTTGCCGAACGTGTGATGGGCGGCAACTACATTGAGTTCCATCTCGACCGCGATGCGATTGCGCGTTACGGCCTGCGCGTTGCTGATGTGCAGGACACGTTGGAAATCGCGCTCGGCGGCATGCCACTGACGACGACCGTGGAAGGTCTGGAACGTTACTCGGTCAATCTCCGTTACGACCGCGACTTTCGCGAGAACATTGAAGGCATACGTGACATCGCCGTGCCGACGCCGACCGGCGCGCAAGTTCCGCTCGGCCAACTTGCGGAAATAAAAATTGTCCGCGCGCCGATGGGCATCAAAAGCGAAGACGCCGTTCCCAACGCCTGGATTTATGTGGACGTGAAAGACATTGATATCGGCACCTACGTGCAGATGGCGATGCGCGCGGTCAATCAGGGCGTGGCCGAGGGAAAAATAAAACTGCCGAGCGGCTATAATATTTTCTGGAGCGGCCAATACGAATACATGCAACGCGCGCAACAACGACTCATGATTGTTGTGCCGCTGACGCTGTTGATCATCACGCTCATCATTTATCTGAACACGCGTTCGCTGGTTAAGACCGCCATTGTGCTGCTCGCCGTTCCTTTCTCGCTCGTCGGCGCGTTCGGCATTCTTTATCTGCTCGGCTACAACCTGAGCGTCGCGGTGTGGGTCGGCATCATTGCGCTGGCGGGACTCGATGCGGAAACCGGTGTCGTCATGTTGCTCTATCTCGACCTCGCTTACGAAGACTGGAAGAAAAAAGGTCTGATGCGCAACGTCACCGATCTGCGCGACGCGATTTATCACGGCGCGGTAAAGCGCGTTCGTCCGAAAGCAATGACCGCGTGTGTTATCATTGCCGGTCTCGCGCCGATTCTCTGGAGTCACGGCACCGGTGCGGACGTCATGAAACGCATCGCCACACCGATGGTCGGCGGCGTGATCACTTCGACGTTGATGGAACTGATGGTTTATCCCGCGATCTTTTATATCTGGCGGGCGCGTAGTTTTAAAAATCGGTAGAGTGGCGTTGCTGCGCCGCTCGATATTAAGGGAGACCAGCAGGTCTGCCCTACCATTGTTGTTGATTCACTCCTTGCCAGAACAAAATACTTCTCAGAGAATCAGACATTCTGGAATCGCTATCCATGAGTGCCAACACACAACTCGCGACATCTGTCCGTCCGTCCGGCAAGAGCCGGGCAAGTGCGACTGCATTCACGGAAGCTGCGGCCTGGCGTGATGTCGGTGCGGGCTGGCAGCCCTTGTTCGGTAATTTTCGCGGCGTGGGTTATAGCATTGAGTGGCACGATTTTTTTGCGAAGCGGGAACTGGACTGGGCGGCGAGTTTTCATCCCGGTTGCGTCGAACTTTGCCTGAACCTGGAAGGCCACGGTTTCGTGGAAGGGCGCGGAGAACGTTCCGAGTTTTCGTCCGGCACGGCCAATTTCTATCATCGTCACAACGAACCTTTGGTGGCCAGGCGCGCCGCAAACCAGCGTCATCAGTTTCTTACGGTGGAATTTTCCTGTCCGTTTCTTGCCAGACATCTCGCGGATGCGACGGCGATGTTGCATCCTGTAGTTCGCGCCGCGATTGAGGAATGTCCATGTGAATACGTCGCCGGAAAAACGGTTAAGCTCACTGCGGCTCAACAGCAAACCATCGCCACGCTGCGTCAGCCGCCGGTGTATGCCGCCGCGCAGCCGCTGTGGTATCAATGCAAGGCGTTGGAACTCGCCGTCACCTTTTTATTTCAACCGCCGCCCGACAAAGAATTTTTCTGCACGCGCCAGCAACGGCTCGCGCAGGAACGTGTCGAACAGGTCATCTTTCTGTTGAAACAAAATCTCGCCGAGCCGCCCGCGTTGGAAGAACTCGGCCGCAAAATTGGTTGCAGCCATTTTTATTTGAGCCGGATTTTTTCGAATCACACCGGTCAGACCATCACGCAATATCTGCGCCGTCTGCGCATGGAGCGCGCAGCGGAGTTGCTGCGTTCAGGCGAATTCAACGTGACGGAAGCCGCGCTTGAAGTCGGTTATGCCAGCCCGAGTCATTTCAGCCAGGCGTTTCACGAGGCGTTTGGTTGTTGCCCGGGACTTTATCCGATCAGCGAATTTCGCGCGAAGGCCGTGAAGGGTGCGAAGTAACTGCTCGTTTTCCTTCGCCGACTTCGCGGGACACTGCGCAATTGGCCGACAACAATTCGCAAGCCACCGTTAGCGCCAGCCGCATTGTTTTCATACGCTGGCTTTCATGAAGAGAGACATTAAATTGAAATCAATTATGAAAAATCGAAGCCTCCTCGCGGGATTGCTCGCGGGCGGATTGTGCGCCAGCAGCGCACTGGGAACCGAACGCCTGTTCACTTACACCTACGAACCCGAGACGATGCCGCAGGGCGCGTTTGAGTTTGAGCAATGGGTGACCTGGCGCGCCGGACGGAATGCCACCGTTGGACAAAAAGATTTCAACCTTTGGCAATTCCGTGAGGAGTTTGAATATGGCGTGACGGACAACTACACCGTCTCGCTTTACATCAACAGCCAACAAACCTACTTCAAAACACCGGGCGCGGGCACCACGTCAGATTACCGCTTTACCGGCGTGTCACTGGAGAACAAGTATCTCGTTCTGAATCCCGCCGAACATCCCGTAGGCCTGGCGTTGTATCTGGAACCGACTTACGACGGCGAAAACGCGGAGTTGGAACAGAAGATTATTCTCGGCCAGCGTTACGGCGACTGGAAATGGGCGTTGAATTTAACCCACGCGACCGAATGGGAAAATAATTTCAACTCCACCGAGGGCGAAGTAGAACTCTCGTTCGGGCTTACGCGCAGTCTCAATTCGCATTGGTCCATCGGCTTTGAAGCACGCGATCACAATGAGCTTCCCGAATATAAAGAATGGGAAAACACGGCATTCTATCTCGGGCCGGTCGCGAACTACCGCCTCAATCGCTGGTGGGCGACGCTTTCCGTGATGCCGCAATTGTTCGGGGC
>JBEEGR010000067.1:0-3037 GCA_041166985.1 Verrucomicrobiota bacterium
AGCCGTTCAGCTCAACCTCGTCGCTGGTTTTGAAAAAAACATTTTCAAACGGCCGTCCGAGCGCGGCGGGTTCGACGACCCAGTCTCTGGTTGGATGATAAACCCGGCTATGTTCAAACCAGCGCAATAACATTTGCAGAAAGTTGTCACAGACCTGACGAGGATTCGAGTCTGGAATTCTGACTGCGACTGGTCTTGCAGACACAGTCGCGGTCCTTTGCTCGCAGGCTTGCTTAACCATTTTTCAAAAGCTAAAACATTCTCGTGGCCGATGAAAAAAAACCTGAAGCTTGTCGTCTGACGGAGAGCGCTTCGGAAGAAACTTCTTCAATCGGCGAATACTGGCGTTGGTGTCCGCGTTGCGGCCATGAGTTGCACAATGAGAAATGCAAACTCCGCTGTCCGCGCTGCCACTATTTCATGAGCTGCTCGGATTTTGATTAAAGCTTCCGCACGAGCGCGGCCACACGCTTCGCATCCACTGGATTACTTAACTTGCCGTCTCGTTTGAGCGACGACCCGACGATGAAACCATCCGCCCGCGAATATTTTTGGACATTTTCAATCATCACACCGCTGCCCAACAAAATTTTCGCTGTGGGACAGGCCCGGCGAACACGTTCGACATCGGAAATATCCGCCGCTTCACCCGTTCCCGTTCCGGAAACAACCAACGCGTCCGCCAGTCCGCGCTCCAATGTATCGCGCGCGGCGTCTTCAATCGGCCAGTCGCCCAGCGGAACCGCGTGCTTTACGTGCACATCCGCGATAATGGCCGCGCCCGGGCAAATCTGCTGACGATACCGCAGTGTCTCGTGGGCCGCGCCTTCGATCAACCCCTGGTCGGTAAGCATCGCGCCGGTGTGAACATTGATGCGCACGAAACTTCCACCACACGCAGCGCACAAAGCGAGCGCCGCTTTGGCGTCGTTGCGCAACACATTGAAACCAATCGGAAGCTTCACCGCTGCGCGAATGGCGCGACCGGCGGCGGTCATGGCCGCAATCACTTCCGGGCCGACGTTTGATTTCGTGAACGGCACGTCGCCAAAATTTTCAATGAACACCGCGTTGGCTCCGCCGCGCTCGTAAGCCCGGGCGTCGTTCACCGCCAACTCAATAATTTTCTCCAGATTACCGCGCCATCGCGGCGAACCTGGCAGCGGTTTCAGATGGACAACGCCGATGAGAATTTTGCGATGTGCGGCGAAGAGTGATTTCATATTGTCGCCGCCGGTTTTTGTTCGCGTAATTGTTTCAAGGCCGCCAGCGCCGCTTCGCTCTCCGCCGCTTTTTTGCTCTTGCCTGCGCCGCGCGCGAGTTCGACGCCGTTGTGATGAACGGTGCATTCGAAAATGCGATCGTGATCCGGTCCTGTGGCCGAGACGACGCGGTATTCCGGCGCGTCGGGAGAAACAGCTTGCAGCAATTCCTGCAATTCGCCTTTCGGATTTTCCAGAATGGGGATCACGGCCAGGCCGCCAAACGCCTCGTGAAATTCTCTTAAAATAAAATCGCGCGCCACATCAAAACCGCCGTCCAGAAAAACCGCGCCCACCAATGATTCATACGCATCCGCCAGCGAAGACGTCCGCTCGCGTCCGCCATGCATTTCTTCGCCGCGACTCAGAATCAAAAACTTGCCGAGCGTCAGCGCGCGGCCATGCTCCGCAAGGGTGCGGCGGTTCACGAGCTTGGCGCGGGCCTTGGTGAGCGGGCCTTCGTCGAACCCCGGAAATTTTTCGTAAAGTTCACGGGTCAACGCAAGTTGCAGGACGGCGTCGCCGAGAAATTCCAGGCGCTGATTGGTTTCCATTGGTGTGCCCAGTTCGTGCGCCACGGAAGGATGCGTCAGCGCGAGCCGCAACAGGTTTGGATCGCGAAATTGATATCCAATTCGGGTTTGGAGTTCATCAATTTCAGCCACGGGATACTTCGCTTAATCGGGTTTGGTTTCGGCCACCGCCTCGGCCCGCGCGAGCGCATCGCCTGATTCCGCTGGCGGTGTTTCGCTTTGCGGAACTGCATTCGCGTCACTCGGCACAGTTTCAATCACGGGCGGATTCAATCCGTGTTCGAGCAGGGCCGCGACATCACGTTGCACTTGCTCCAACTGATTCAACTGCAAATTCGGATCGGTAATCGTGAACACGTCGCCGGTTTTTGGCTGCTCGTAGATGAACACGCGTTTGCCGTCGCGCACGATCTGCTCTTTGATTTTTAAAATCCGCTTGCGCTCGAGCATCACGGCCAGAATGTAGCCCGCCGGAATATATTGCGGGTCGTTCAACTCAATCAGCTTCCGCAGAATCGTCTCGGCGGTTTCCTTTTGAATCGCGTCGGTTTGCGGCGGCGGCGCTTCATAAACACCCTGCCAGTAGGAAATAAATCCTTTGCGGTCCTGCGCGCCCTTGCCGAATTGTTTTTGCCAGCAGTCGTTGCAGATATCGGAACGATTCAGCCCTGCTTTCTCGTCGAACAGCAGAGTGTGATACGATTCTTTGTCCGCAAAAGTTTTGCCGCAAACCTGGCAGCCGTGGCCGCGCGATTGAATGTTCCACTCGGTAATCAAGCGCTTAAAGCTTAATGCGTGATGGGCTGAAACTGCAATCTCAATTGAATCTTTCTCGCCTCTCTCGTCCTCGTTCTCATTGTCATCCTCGAACCCGATTGAATTCGAGGAGGAGGACGAGCAGGATTAAAGACGTGCGGATTGATGACTTTGCATTAGTATAACCGCCGAATAATGCGTATCGGCTCGCTGACATTACCCTCGAATTTGTTTCTCTCGCCGCTCGCGGGTTACACGAATCTGCCGTTCCGCCTCGTCGTGCGCGAGGTTGGCGGTGTTGGTTTGTGCACCACTGACCTCGTCAACGCGCGTTCGCTGCTCGAAAAAAATCGCAAGGCGTTCAAGCTCATCGAAACTTCTCCCGCCGACCAGCCGCTCGCCGTGCAACTCTTCGGTTCCGTGCCGGAAGAAATGCGCGATGCGGCGGTTTATCTCGAATCCATCGGCATCGCGTCGGTGGACATC
>JBEEGR010000068.1:0-4130 GCA_041166985.1 Verrucomicrobiota bacterium
CAAGCTGCCGACCGCACAAAATCCCAGCAGCGCCGGAGCGTTTGCGGACAAGCTGAAGTTTGCGCGAGCGTGGTCGGATTATTATGGCCGGCCGATTCACGTGGGCGAATTCGGTTGTTTCACAAAAGCGGATGAAGAATCGCGCGCGCGCTTTTACGCGGCGTTCCGTCGCGTGGCGGAGGAGAATCAACTCGGCTGGGCGATTTGGGACTGGAGCGCGGGTTTTCGTTATTGGGACAAACCAAAAAATCAGCCGATGCCGGGAATGCGTGACGCTTTGTTTGGCAGGAATTAGCCGGACACGAAAGCGACTCCTATTTCGTAACGCGCGGTCGCCGACGCATCCCATTCTGAAACCACAACCGCCACACCATGACCAATGCTTCGCGCACGATGTGGCCGGACATTTTAGAATGTCCCTGAAAGCGGTCGGTAAAGATGATGGGCGTTTCAACGACTTTCATGCCCTGCCGCCAGATATTGTGAGTGAGTTCAATCTGAAAGCTGTATCCGTTCGAACGTACTTCATCGAGGTTCAAGGCCTGCAACGCACGCCGGCGAAAACATTTGTAGCCGCCGGTCGGATCGGTGAAGGGCATCCCGGTAATTAGTTGAACATACGTCGCCGCGCTTTTGCTCAACATAAGGCGGCTGAGCGGCCAGTTGATGATGCGAATGCCGTTGACGTAGCGCGAACCGAGAACCAGATCGGCATCCTGGGCGGCTTCCAGAAATTGCGGAATATCATTCGGATTATGGGAAAAATCGCCGTCCATTTCGAAAACAAATTCGTAATCGCGTTCGAGCGCCCATTTGAATCCCGAGATGTACGCGCGACCCAAACCGTTTTTTTCCGGGCGATGCAACACATGAATGTTCGGATGTTGAGCAGCGAGGTCATCGGCAATTTTGCCGGTGCCGTCGGGAGAATTGTCGTCCACGACCAGCAGGTCCACGGGCGCGGGCAAAGTTAAAAGGCGCTGCGTGAGCGGAGGAAGATTCTCCCGCTCATTGTAAGTCGGCACCACGACAAGCGTCTTGTTCATGCAATGAAACCGGCAGATAAATAAAGGACAGGCGGCGTGAAAACAAGGAGGCAATTCCCCGCGGAGCGCGCCAACTGCAAGCTGGCGCGTTTTTTGAAACTTTCATTGCCAGTGAGCGAAGCGCTCTTTAATCTCCGCAACCAATGGTGGCTTCCATATTAGACCTTTTGGATTTTGACTATTGGCTCGCCTCGCCTTGGGTTTTGCTCGTTTCCGTTTTTCAACTCTGGATGTTTATTGACGCGATCCGGCAACGCGAATGGGTCTGGGCGGTTTTCATTTTCATTGGCTGGGGCGTGTCGGCTTTCTTTTATTACTACTACGTTTATCGGAATTCTTCCGGATCATTAACCCGCGGGTTTGAATTACCCGGCGCGCATGATCGCCGCCGCATCAAACAACTTGAAGCGCAGATCCATCACCTCGACAAAGCCCATCATCACGCGCAGCTCGGCGATATTTATTTTCAAAAAGGAAAACTTGAGAAGGCCGAAGCTTATTACCGCGCGGCGATGGAACGCGATGCCGAGGACATCGACACCCGCTCGCATTTCGGTCAATGCCTGTTGCGCCAGAACAAACCGGCGGAAGCCAAGCCTTTGTTGGAAGGTGTCGTCCAGCAGAATCCAAAACACGATTATTGTTATTCAATGATGGCACTGGCGGAAACGTACACGGCGCTGGGCGAAACCGACGCGGCATTGCAAATGTGGCAGCGCGTGACCGAGAGCAACACCTATCCGCGTGCAAAGGTGCAATTGGCGGAGATTTATGCGGCAAAAAATCAAACTGAACTGGCGCGCGCGGAGTTGAAGGAAGTTCTGGTGGACGACGTTCACGCTCCGCGTTATCAACGCCGCCGCGACCGGGTTTGGATCAGCAAAGCAAAGAGTCTGATGCGGAATATGAAATAAACGCTGAACGACTGAGGTTTTCTCGGGAAAACAATTCCACTTGGCATCGCGGGTGAGCGTCGTTCCGGTTGTTTTCACCTTTCGCCGCGGGGCAATCTGCTTCATGTTAGTCGCGTGTCTAATTTAATTGCCATTGTAGGTCGTCCGAATGTCGGCAAGTCCGCGTTGTTCAATCGCATTGTCGGGCGTCGCATTGCCATCGTGCATGACCAGCCCGGTGTCACGCGCGATCGCGTAAGCGCGGAAGCGGAATGGCGCGGCCGGCCGTTCACGCTGGTGGACACCGGTGGCATCGGTCTGCTGCGGCGCGAGAAGGCGACGGATGTTATCACTCAGGCGGCGTTCGATCAGGTGAGCCTCGCGATTGATGCGGCGGACGTCATTATTCTGGTAGTGAATGTGCAGGAAGGCATCGTCCCGCTCGACCGTGAAGTCGCACAACGATTGCGAACCAGCGGCAAACCGATTCTGGTTGCGGTCAACAAAGTGGATACCGAAAAAGCCCAACCGGGTGTGGATGAATTCGCGCGGCTTGGTTTTGAAAAACTTTTTCCGGTTACGGCGATTCACGGGGAAGGAATTGAAAATCTGATGAACGGAGCGATGGCGTTGCTGCCGCCAGTTCCTAGTTCCGAGTTGGAAGTTTCAAGTTCTGAAACCGCCGACGGCGAACCCGAAACTTCAAACCTGAAACCCGAAACAGCTTTGAAGCTCGCCATCGTCGGTCGTCCGAACGTCGGCAAATCTTCCATCATCAACGCGCTGACCAAATCCGATCGCGTGATTGTCAGTCCGATTCCCGGCACGACGCGCGACGCCGTGGATGTGCCATTTGAAGTCGAGACTGAAGGCGTGCGGCAAAAATATATTTTGATTGATACGGCCGGGATGCGCAAAGCGCGTTCGGTGAGCGACTCGATTGAATTTTTCAGCGTGAAGCGTTCGGAAGACTCGATTGCGCGTTGCGACATCGCGGTGCTGGTGATTGATGCCGAAGAAGGAATCACGGAGCAGGATAAGAAAATCGCGGATAAAATTGTGGAGGAACGCCGTGCCTGCATCGTGGTGATCAACAAGTGGGACCTGATGGAAGACTCCGTCCGCACGGCGCGTGAAGAGGAAATCGGCCGGCGTAACGAGGGCACGGCGAAACGCGGGCCTAATGTGATGACGACGTTGTCGGAGTTTGGTGAATGGGTGCAGGATAAATTATTTTTTCTCGATTACGCGCCGGTAATTTTCACGTCGGCCAAATCAGGATTTCAGCTTGAGCGATTGCTGGAAGCAGTGCGCTACGTGGCCGCGCAGTTGCAGCAAAAAGTTCCGACGGGAATTTTGAACCGGACACTGCAAGACGCGGTGGAGCGGCGCCAGCCGATCAGCGCGGTCGGGCATCGGTTAAAATTCTTCTACGCGACGCAAGTGAGACAGGCACCGCCCACATTTCTGCTGTTCGTCAATCGCGATGAGTTGTTTTCGGACCAGTATAAAAAATATCTGGCCGAGCAAATGCGGGCAGCATTTGGTTACGAAGGCTGTCCGCTCGTGTTGGTGCCGAAGCCTCGGCCGAAAACGGTGGAGTCAAAACGCAAAACTCGTCCGCAAGGACAAGCGGGCCGCCACGCTGCCCCGGGGCGTCGATCGCGTCTGGGCCAGCAGCAAAGAGGACGCGAAAAGCGGCGGAGCTATTGAGAGAGAACGGCTTAGGCTTCGGATTATTTTGGAACGCAAGCGCATGTTTCCGAGAGGATTTTACTGCACTTTCTAATGCGCGAAAAGTCAATGGGCACGGCCATGAAATGCTCCTAAATGCCTTGGCTCAATTATTGACATCGCGGCGCTCACCTGATAATTTATTACACAGTTTCCCTCCTTAAAGGTCGGTTACAAAAGTTGGCATTCAAATTGCGGAAGACCCAGTGTCCTTCAGCCTGGTGCGTGCGTTCCAACAGAACGCAATTTGGCTGAAAAAATCAAATCGAAATGGAAGTGGCGCAGCCCACTATAACTGCCCACAGAACGCTCGATTTAGAAAGTTTGAGTTATGTTTAATTTAAAGTGTGTTTCGAGTTCGACAGCCTGGCTGAAAAGTTCTGGAAAAATTCGTATTTTGCTTCTGGTCGCTGCGACGGCGTTTTCTTCGCTTTGCCTTCCAATATCAAGTTATGCG
>JBEEGR010000069.1:0-2932 GCA_041166985.1 Verrucomicrobiota bacterium
GCCAAAATCAGTTTTTTCATAAAACGTTTCCTAATGGAAATGAGTTATTGAGGCATGGTGGCATCAGCGCCGGAATTAGTGGCGGTGCTGGTTCCCGTGCCGTGAGTGGCGTTGTTAAAACCTTCATCACTGCTGCCGCCCTGGCTTTGATCGTGTGAAGCGCATCCCACCGCGAGTCCCGCAATGGCTATAAGAGTTAGAATTAATTTTTTCATATTTTCCTTTCGTTCCATTCACCGTGGTTCAATTCAAAAGTATCTCAATGAGGAGAATGCCCCAAAAGAACGAGCGATTCGGCCATTGACGGTTCGCGCCGTGTTTTTAGAATGCCATGACATTATGCCAGCCAATGACAAGTCCATCGGAATCACTTCGCTCTCGACCGAGAAGCGCGTTTTCAAACCGTCCAAAGAATTTTCCAAGCGCGCCCATGTCAAATCGCTGGCGGAATATCGCAAGCTCTATAACGAATCGGTGAAGTCGCCGGATAAATTCTGGGCCAGGCAGGCGAAGAACGAACTCGTCTGGTTCAAGCCGTGGAAAAAAGTTCTCCAATGGAAAGTGCCGTTTGCCAAATGGTTTGTCGGTGGACAGTTAAACGTCAGTTACAACTGCCTCGACAAATGGCTCGGCACGCCGCACGCGAACAAGGCCGCTCTGATCTGGGAAGGCGAACCCGCCGCGCCCGGCAAATCCGGCGAAGAGCGCACGCTGACTTATAAACAACTGCATCACGAGGTTTGTCTATTTGCCAATGTGCTCAAGCGAAACGGCATTCGCAAAGGCGACCGCGTCATTATTTATTTGCCGATGATTCCTGAAGCGGCCATCGCGATGCTCGCCTGCACGCGCATTGGCGCAGTGCATTCGGTGGTGTTCGGCGGATTCAGCGCGCAATCGGTGGCGGATCGTGTTTTTGATTCGCAGGCGAAAATGATCATCACATCCGACGGCGGGTTTCGTCGCGGCGCCATTGTTCCGCTCAAAAAAAATGTGGATGACGCCTTTGCGTTGAAAGATGCGCAAGGCAATCCGCTGACGAAGACCATCGAGAAGGTCATCGTGCTGCGCCGCGCGCATAACGACATTCATATCGAAGACGGACGCGACATCTGGTGGCATCGCGAACTGGAATATGTGGACGCGCATTGTCCCGCTGAGAAAATGGACAGCGAAGCGAACCTGTTCATTCTCTACACGAGCGGTTCGACGGGAAAGCCCAAAGGCATTCTCCACACGACCGGCGGCTACCTGCTCGGCGCGAAGATGACGACGAAATACGTTTTCGATCTGCGCGATGAAGATGTTTATTGGTGTACGGCGGATGTCGGCTGGGTGACGGGACACAGTTACGTGGTTTATGGCCCGCTTGCGAATGGCGCGACGAGCCTGATGTATGAAGGCGCGCCGAATTTTCCCGAACCGGACCGTTTCTGGCGCATTGTGGAAAAATATGGCGTGACAATTCTTTACACCGCGCCAACGGCAATTCGCGCATTCATGAAATGGGGAGTTGAGTGGCCGAAGAAACATGATTTAAGTTCGCTGCGTCTGCTTGGCACGGTCGGCGAGCCGATCAATCCCGAAGCATGGATGTGGTATCACGAACACATCGGCGGCAAGCGTTGTCCGATCGTGGACACGTGGTGGCAAACGGAAACCGGCGGCATCATGATCACGCCGCTGCCAGGCGCGACGCCGACAAAGCCGGGTTCAGGGACTTTGCCATTTTTCGGAATCGTGCCGGAAGTTGTGGATGACAAAGGGAATGTGGTTCCAAAAAATTCCGGCGGCAAACTCGTCATCCGCGAACCGTGGCCTTCGATGTTGCGCGGATTGTGGGGCGACAATGAACGCTACAAGGAAGTTTACTGGACGGAAGTTCCGGGAAGTTATTTCACCGGCGACGGCTGCCGCCAGGACAAGGACGGATATTTTTGGATTGTCGGACGCATTGATGACGTGTTGAACGTCGCGGGTCATCGCATCGGCACGGCGGAAGTGGAGAGCGCGATTGTCAGTAATCCGAAAGTCGCTGAAGCCGCGGTCGTGGGACGTCCCGATGATTTGAAAGGCCAGGCGCTGGTCGCGTTTGTGACAGTGAAGAGCGGCGTGAAGGCCGATGCGGCGTTGCGCGAGGAATTGCGCCAGCACGTCGGCAAGGAAATCGGCGCGGTGGCGAAGCCGGACGACATTCGTTTCGCTGAGGCATTGCCAAAAACGCGTTCGGGAAAAATCATGCGCCGCCTGCTCAAACAGGTTGCCATGGGTGGGGAAATCAAAGGCGACACAACAACACTGGAAGATTTCAGCGTGCTTGCAAAGTTGGGCCAGACCGATGAATAATCGGCAGTATGAGAAGTAGAGTTTTATTGGTAGCGGTCGCCGTTTTGCTCGTTCGCGCGGCGTTTGGGGCGACCCAGTTGATCAGCAATGGCGGGTTTGAAGGAACATCTTTTTCTCCCTGGATGTTTCCTGGAACCCAGACAGGGATACAAGTGGTCACAGATTCTTCTCGGGCGCACAGTGGGCTGAATTTCCTTACGATGGGAAATCTCAATGGACCGATCAATCCCCCGCAAGTGGTTCTTCAAACCATCTTGATTCCAAGTAACGCGCTAAGTGTGACGCTGAATTATTATTGGAATGTTTCCTCAACTGATTCCGCGGGAACGGTTCAGTTTCAAACTTTGATCGTCAACTCAAACCAAACCCAACTATTAGCTACCATAGATTCGCAGTTGAATATTTTGGGATCCCTTCCTTATCAGCAGAATAGTTTTAACCTGACCTCGCTTACCGGCCAAATGGTAAATATTTATTTTCAACTAACGGCCGCCAATGGCTCCGGCGCGAACACTTCTTTTCGCATTGATGATGTCAGCGTGCTGGCACTCACCGCAGCCGATTTGCCTGCTAATGATTATTTCAC
>JBEEGR010000070.1:0-5826 GCA_041166985.1 Verrucomicrobiota bacterium
GGTTCGACGAACTGGCGTGGAGCGACTTGAGCGATTCGTTCGCGGAAATGAAAATCCGCGCGCAGGACCGGCACTACAACTTCCCTTACCTTTACGATGGCGACACCGAGGCCGTGGCGAAAGCTTATGGACCAATGGCAACACCGCATGTCTTTGTGTTCGATGCCGCACGCAAGCTGCGTTACCAAGGCGCCATAGACGATTCGCAGCGCCTGGATCGTGTGACGAAGCATTATCTGCGCGACGCTCTGGAAGCGTTGCTGGCGGGCCAGATGCCACCGGTGACCAAGAGCAAGCTCATTGGGTGCTCGATCAAATGGGCGAGCAAGCAGTCGCAAATGCAAAGTTACCTCGCCAAAATCACCGCCGAACCCGTGTCGGTGACCCCGGCTGATGCGGACGTGCTTGCGGCTTTGCGTACAAACAGTTCGGGCAAGGTGCGGCTGGTAAATTTCTGGGCGACGTGGTGTGCGCCGTGCGTGGCCGAGTTCAATGAATTCGTCACCATCAACCGCATCTATCGCATTCGGAATTTCGAGATGGTCACTGTGGCCGTCAACGACCCGGATGAACAGGCCAAGGTGCTTCAGTTTCTGAAAAAGCAGCAGGCCTCGAATCAAAATCTCATCTTTGCCTCCACAGATCGTGACAAACTCATCAATGCCTTCGACTCCAAATGGCAGGGCGCGGTGCCGTTCACGGTGCTGATCAATCCCAACGGAACAATCGCCTATCGCGAGGACGGCAGCATTGATGTGCTGGCCATCAAGCGCGCAATTAAAAAGTCATTGGACGCAATCGAGCAGTAGCGGGGAGAACTCAGCATCTTGGCGTTCCCGCGTTAAAAATAAAAAGTCGCTCCAGTTTCCCGGAGCGGCTTTTGTTGTAGCGTCGCTCTGTGAGCGACGCAATCGGCGAGCGATCACAGACCGCTGCTACAGATTACTTTTTCTTCGCCTTGTGTTTTTCTTCAATCGTGGCCTGTACCGCAGCGAATTTTTTGCGTGGAATTCATCGCCGCCCCAATCGTTCTAAAAGTTTTCCGTGAATACCGCCAAACCCGCCGTTGCTGAACACACAAATGATGTCGCCGCCTTGGACGGTTTTTGAAACGTGCGCCACGATGGAATCCACGTCCGGCAAATAGGCGGCGTTCTTGCCGGCCGTTTTTAAATCCTGCATGAGCTTTTCCGGATTCAATCGCTCGTCCACGGCGAGTTGTTCCAGACGCGCAACTTCGGAAACCACGACTGCATCCGCATCGGCAAAGGACGCGGCGAGTTCATCCTGGAAAACATTCCGGCGCGTGGTGTTGCTGCGCGGCTCGAAAATCGCCATGAGTTTTTGCTGCGGATATTTGATGCGCAAAGCCCGGAGCGTTTCGCGAATCGCTGTCGGATGATGGCCGAAATCGTCAATCACCGTCACGCCGCCCGCGATGCCTTTGATTTCCATGCGGCGTTTGATGCCTTTGAAAGTGTCGAACGCAGCCTGAATTTGTTTGTTGGAAAGGCCGCAATGTTTCGCGCAGGCAATTACCGCGAGCGCGTTCCGCACGTTGAGTTCGCCGACGAGGTTCAGGTGAAATTTGAAACTGGGAATTTCAAACTCCGTCGCGGTCGGACCGTAACGAATGTTGAACGCATAGACGGCAAAGTCTCCGCCAAGTCCAAAGCGTTTCACCGGACAATGGGTGACATTGAGCAGCGGCGCGAGATTCAGGTCATCGCCATTGCCGAGCAACAGGCCGTTGCGCGGAATAAGGCGGATGAATTGCGCGAAAGATTTTTTGATCGCCTCCAGATTCTCAAAAATGTCCGCGTGGTCGAATTCGAGATTGTTGATGATCGCGACTTCCGGCAGGTAATGAACAAACTTGCTGCGCTTGTCGAAAAACGCGGTGTCATATTCGTCGCCTTCGATGATGAACCATTCGCTGTCGGTGAAGCGCGCGCCCTGGCTGAGATTGTTCGGGATGCCGCCGATGAGATAACTTGGATTCAATCTGTTGTGTTCAAAAACCCAGGTCAGCAGCGATGTCGTGGTGGTCTTGCCATGCGTACCGGAAACGACAATCGAACGTTTGCCGCGAATGAAAAATTCCTTGAGCAGTTCCGGCAACGAACAATAACGCAGTTTGTGGTCGAGCACGAATTCCGCTTCAGGATTGCCGCGCGAAATCGCATTTCCAATCACGACCAGATCCGGTTTGTGCGCCAGGTTCCGTTCGCTATAGCCATTCATCACCTCGATTTTCTTGGCGGCGAGGAACGAAGCCATTGGCTCATAAACATTCTGGTCGGAGCCGGAGATGGCGAAACCTTTATCGAACATGGCGGCGGCGGCGGCGGCCATTGCCGTCCCGCCAATGCCGATGAAATGAACGGATTTGATTTCAGATGAAAACATGAGCGGGGAATTTAACCGCCCAGCCGCCCAGGCACAAAGTTTTCTTGCGAAAAATCCGGCCAAACTAACGAGACGGTTAATTATTCCACAATGTTGATACGAAAGGCGCCATTGCGAAGGTCGCCTTTAACAAACGACCAGCCTCCCTGTCCCCGCTCCAAAGCAAATCCTTGTGCCAGATTCCGATTGTTATAACACCAAGAACACCCGGTGTCGTTATCGGCAGGCTCCACGTATAACCAGTATTTGGTTCCGGCATTTAAAACCGGATGGACTTCGGATACCAGCACCAGATGTCCGCCCTTGTCAAAGCGTGAACTGAGCACATTTAGAAAATTTTCAAGCGGTTTCCCCGGCAGGCCATTCTTATCCTCGGCGACTGTGACGTTGATGGTTCCTTTACCCATCATCGCGAGATCAATCACATTCAACCCACCGGAATCGCTCGGAACGAACCATTCAGCCTGACCACGGTATCCGGCTTGACCGTCTTTCATCACGGCCCAAGCAACCGATTTATCAAATTTGTTGTGGGCATCAAATGAGTTAAAAACATTAACTCCCGGTGGCGGTGGTGTTTTCTGCTCCTTGACCGGGGGTTGGGGTTTGGATTCTGATGGCGATGCAGGCTCCTTGTGTTTTGAGCAGCCGGTGAGAGCCATAATCGTAGTCACACCCATGGTCATCAGAATGGCGATATTTCGTGAATTCATCATAGTGGTTAATCGGCGTTGGTTTGTGGTTGGTAATGTTTTGCAAATCAGGGTGTAGCAATCCGATAAAACCGGGTAGGATAATTTTTCGCGGAGGCGTCGCGGAAGTTTCCATTCCCGCCAGCGTCTGACTGGTTGGTGCTGATGTTGCTCCAGCCTCCCGAATCCAGCGAGTCATTTGCCTGAAGGATGTATGGCTGGCGCGGTGTGCCGGTATATTGAATGGCGGCGCCGCCTTCTTCCAAGCGGATCGAGATTATCAAAATTGTTTGTGGCAAATTCGCAACCGTGTTTGATGTTGCGGTCTTAGTGAGTTGCGTGACTGGGACACGGCGAGCTTTTCCAAACCGGTCGCGGTTGAACTGTTCCAAGGTGGTGAAAGGCGTCTTGAATGTTTGATCCGGTGAGCCATCAGGATTTAGCCGGGCGATGTGCGGCACCTCCTCACCATTGACCGTGGAGAAAAAACCGCAAATCACAATCCGACCGTCGTCCTGAATGGCAATATCCATGATGCGCCCCTGCCATGAGTTGGTCGTGGTGCAATGAAAGCTGCGGTCAATCTCACCGTTCCCATTCAATCGCACCAGTCCGGGGAAATCTTCGCCATTCATTTTACCAACCAATCCGGCGACGAGAAATTTTCCGTCCGACTGGCGCTTGATTCGCAATTCACTTCGCAAGTCGGCTTCGTATCTGTTGGTGAAGCTGAAGTCTGGCCGCCAGTTTTTATCGAAGCGCATAAAACGTCCGGGCTCGGTCGTGCCACCGTCAATCCATTTTTCTTGAACGGCCAGAATCACCCCACCATCCGGCAGGCGGACGGCGTAACGGCATAGTTCAATCGGGACTTCTTCAAAAAGCGCTTGCAATACTTTGGCGGCATGAGCGGCAGAAGGCGTTTGCGTCCAGTTTTCAAAAGGCAAATCAGACACGGGCGGGCTGTCTGCTATCGTAAGAATTTGTGAACCGTAGCGGGTGGGTGGACGCGGTAATGCTGGCGTGTCATTCGTCCAATCAATCGGCTTGCGTGCCCAAAACCCAACTGAACCCAACGTAGCAATCAAACCCGACGGGCGTGAAAAAGTTCCAGCCAGAACATTCGTCGCCGACTTAATCCATCGGCCTGTAGAATCGAATCGATAAGCGGTCGGCGAATTCAATATGCCAACCGAGCCATCCGTCAACCAAGTTGCCTGGAATCCTTTTGATGGGGAGTTTGCGCTTCCCCGCCACGGCTCAAATGATTCATCCAATTTTCCGTTTGGCTGAAGCATGGCGAAACCCGGCCTGGGAATCTTATCTACAAAACTAAAGACTCCGCTAAGGAGTATATTCCCATTTGAAGCCAGATCCACTTTCGCCTGTTGCGCGGCGGAATCAGAACGCCCAACATCGCAAAAAAAATTCCGGTCCAAACTTCCGTCGGAATTCAAACGCAATGCGCCGCGCGAATAAAACCCGAGTGACCCAGAATTTGCGTCGAGAAACTCACCGAACAAGGTGGTTCCCAATACAATTTTCCCATCCGGTTGAATCGCCAGACTTCCTGGATACGAGTCGAGCGTGAATCTCATGATGTCCGCCAATGGTTCGCTCACGGCGGCAACCGTATTTGTCCGGTTCAGAATTTGAACGGGCGGGCGGGCAGGTTTTTTTGGCAGAATAATGATGACTGCCGTTCCCGCAATCAGCGCGGCGATACCATAAACAACGAAAGTTTTATACTTCGCCCAAGCCAGAGTCTTGATCGTTGCCTGCACCAAGCTGACAGTTGAAATTGCAGCGGCCGTGCCTTTCATCGCCACTGTTACCACAGTCGTGACAAATCCCGTTGGTGCAGCAGTCACAGCTTTGGCTCCCACGGTAGCGGCAATCACCGTGACCGTCAGCGTCACGCCGCGTTTCCGAATAATGGCGCGCAGTTTTTCCAGCCCGCGGTTCACACGTTTGCGGGCGGCGTCCTCGTTCACGCCCAGCGTGGCGCCCACTTCGGCCAGCGTTTTGCGCTCGAAATAGCGCAGTAGCATGGCGCGGCGGTCGATCTCGCCCAAATTGGCGAGCGCTTCATCCAGCAGCGGGGCGATCTGCGGCCACGCCGGTTCCTCGGTGATCTGGGATGTGTCCATGTAGGCTTGGGTTTCGCGATGCAGCCGGCGGACGCGGGCGCGGAGTTCGGCGGCAGCGGCATAGCGGGTGGTCTTGAACAGCCAGCCGGTGAGAAAAGTTTCGCGCCGCAAACTCCCGGCCTTGCGGGCGAGGATGATGAACACGGCCTGCGTGACTTCCTCGGCGGTGTGCGCGTCGCCCACCTGCCGCAACGCGGCGGAATAGACGAGGTTGACGTGACGCGTGACGAGGGCTTCAAAGGCCGCCTCGTTCTGTTGCTCGGCGAATTCCCGCACCAAGCTCATGTCGTCCAATGTCTGCATTCACCTACTTATGCCCGCCCAACGCCAGACCGGACAAACTTTTTTGAATTATTTTCTAACCCTTCAGTTTCCGCTCCAGAATTTCTCCAACAACCGCCGGGTTCGCTTTGCCTTTGCTCAACTTCATCACCTGGCCCTTGAGGAAATTCAGCGCGGCGAATTTGCCGGATTTGAAATCGCTGGCTGGCCCCGGATTCGCAGCAATCACTTCATCGCAGAATTTTTCCAGCGCGCCCGTGTCACTGACCTGGGCCAGACCGCGTTCCTGGACA
>JBEEGR010000071.1:0-6207 GCA_041166985.1 Verrucomicrobiota bacterium
GCGTGATGGCACTTTGGGATTGTGTCGGATGCCAAATTAAATCAATTGCGCGAGTTGTTGCGTTCGTATGGCTCGTGTCTGGTAGCTTATTCGGGTGGAGTGGATTCAGTTTTTCTCGCGCGGGTCGCGCGGGATGTGCTGGGCGAAAAATCACTGGCGGTGATTGCGGATTCGGCGAGTCTGCCGCGGAGGGAATTGCAGGAGGCGCTCGACATCGCGGAAAAATTTCAAATCCCGGTGCGCGTGGTCAAAACGCAGGAGTTCGAGAATCCGAATTACACATCGAACCCGAACAATCGTTGTTATTTCTGCAAACACGAGTTGTTCACGGAATTGGAGCCGATTGCGCGCAATGAAAAATTTGCGGTGATCGCTTACGGCGAGAATGCGAGTGACATCGGCGATTTTCGTCCGGGCGCTCAGGCAGCAAAAGAATTTCAGGTGCGCGCGCCGTTAAAAGAAGCGGGATTAACCAAGGCGGAGATCCGGGAATTTTCCGCGCAACTCGGTCTGCCGACTGCGGACAAGCCGCAGATGGCGTGTTTGAGTTCACGGATTCCTTACGGCGAAGCGGTGACGCCCGAGAAGTTAAGCATGATCGAGCGGGCGGAATATATTTTGCGGGACCTGGGATTTTATGATGTGCGCGTTCGTTTGCACGAACTGCGAGGGTCAGGTGCGACGGGTCAGGTATCAGGGAAAGACAGCGCTGCGATTGTCGCGCGTGACACTTCGCACCTGACACATGGCACTTCATTTCTGGCGCGCATCGAAGTCGGGGCGGCGGAATTGCCAAAGTTACTGGAGGGTGGAATTTCGTCGAAGGTGGCTGACGCGCTGAAGCAGATTGGTTACGCTCACGTCACGCTGGATTTGCAGGGGTATCGCCGGGGAAGTTTGAATGAAAACACTTTGAACTCACGGAACACAGAACACGGAGCACGAAAGGTTGAAGCGTGAAGCGGGTTCCGTGTTTCGGGATGCAACTTTCACGCAGTTCCGGTTTTTAATCACAAAGTTTATGCCACAGTTTTCGTACAAAGCCCGTCGTCGCACGGGAGAAGTCGTGGAAGGTGTTTTGGACGTAGCCGATCGCCCGGCGGCACTGGTGCAGATTGAGCGGTTGGGACTTTTTCCCGTCGCGGTGGACGCATCCAAAGGCAGTGCGTTGGCAGTGTCGGCAAAACCCGTTGGCACAAAAATCCAGATCGCTTCCTTCCTGCCGCCATCGGTGCGCGGCGCGATGACGCGGAAGCGCAAACCGAAATTACAGGAAATGGCGACGTTTACGCAGCAGATGGCGAATCTGATCAAATCTGGAATGCCGCTGACGGTGGCGTTGCACAGCATGTCGCATCTGGAATCGAAAGGGATTCCGAAAAGCGTCAGCGTAGATTTGCGGCAGGAGGTGATGGAAGGCCGCAGTTTGTCCGATGCGATGGCGATGCAACCGGTGATTTTCTCCGATCTCTACATCAACATGGTGCGTGCCGGCGAACAAAGCGGGTCGCTGGTTGAAGTGCTGCGACGCATGGCCGCGCATTTCCAACAGTTCGCGGAGGTGCAGTCAAAATTTAAATCGGCGATGATTTATCCGGCAATTGTGTGTTCCTTTGGTGTTGTGCTGATCGCCATCTTTATCATGTTCATCCTGCCGCAGTTTATGAATATGTTTCAAGGATTCGGGATTGCATTGCCTCTGCCAACCCGAATTTTGATGGCGTTCAGCAAGGGCGTAACAAATGTATGGGTGCTGCTGGGCGTGGGACTGGGCGTGGCGGTGATCGGGATTCTGGTGGTGAAATTCCGCGCCAGCGAGAGTGGGAGGCGAAAGATTGACGAATGGCAAATGAAGGCGCCGATTTTCGGCAAGGTGGTTAAGCTGAATTTGTTCGGGCAGTTTGCGCGCACGCTTTCGACGTTATTACAAAATGGCGTGCCAGTGTTGACGGCACTGAAGATTACCGAGCAGGTGATGCCCAATGTGCTCGTAAAAGAGGCGGTTGCGAAGACGCGCGAGGCGGTAACGGATGGCAAAACCATTGCACAACCGTTGGCGAGCTCGAAGATTTTTCCACAATTGATGGTGGATCTGGTCAAGATTGGCGAGGACACGGGCGATGTGCCGGGCGCGCTGGCGAATGTTGCAGAGACGTACGAAGGCGAATTGCAGGTTTCGCTCCGCGTGATGACGAATCTCATCGAACCCATAATGATTATAGGGCTGGCGCTCATTGTCGGCACGCTTTTGTCAAGTGTGCTGCTGCCGATGTTCAAGTTGATCGGAAGTATCAGCAGCAGCGGCGCAGGCGAAAAATAAACCGATGAAAGTGCCAGGTTCTATATTTCAGGTATCGGTGAAGAAGATCGTCAAGCGTGCTTTTACGTTGATTGAAATCATGGTGGTGGTGGCGGTGATGGGGGTGATTCTGGCCGCCGGCGTGCCGACGCTTTACCGTGCGTTGCATAAAGAGGGCTTTCGAAAGGCGATCAGCGATGTGATTGACGTTTGCAGTGATGCTCGTTCGCGGGCGATTTTGAACGAAGCGACCACGGAAGTTATTTTTCAGCCCCGGGAGGGAACTTGTTCATCGGGGGGCAAGAGCGCGCACTTCACTGAAAATGCAATGATTGAAATGTTGGACGTGAATTTGCGGGAGTATAAGGAAATGGACTCGGTGCGCGTGCGGTTTTTTCCAAATGGCACGAGCGATGAAATGACATTGATCCTGCATTCGGACAAAAACGAATGGAAAAAAATCTCCCTGGAAATCACGACGGGTTTGGCGACGGTATCAAATTCACTGCAATGAGCTTTCGCCGCGAATCAAAAGTCGGAGTTTGCATTGGTGATGGCTTGACCGGGCCAGTCCGTTCGCGCCGGGCTTTTACGCTGCTGGAGGTGATGATTGCTTCAGGGATTTTGTTCATGTGCTTGTTTGCGATTCTGGCACTGGTGGCCAATTCGCTGCGCAATGCGCGGACGCTACAGCGGCAGACAGTGGAGGTCGGTTCGGTCGCGTCGTGGCTTTACACGCAATTGTCTCCGACGAATAAAATTCCAGAAGGCGTGCAGGATTTGGATTTATCGGATCTGGATGAATCTTATCGCGATTACCATTGCAGTTGGGAAGCTTATCAAATCGCGACGAATAATCTGTATCAGGTGGATATTCTTTTGCGGCGGCGAATGGGCAACGATGATGGGACAAAGATGAGTTTTATTTTTTATCCCGCCAATGCGCAGCAAAGCACTTTTGGGGGAAGGCGGTGAAAATTTTCACTTGTCGGAATTTGAGATGTTTACTCGGAGTGACCCGGCTGGGAAAAAAGGCTTTCACGCTTTTGGAGATCATGGTGGCCATTGCGTTGTTTTCGATGGTCGTCGCGGCGATTTATTCGAGTTGGATTGCGATTATGCGCGGCGCGAAATCCGGCCTCGATGCGGCTGCGGCGGTGCAACGTTCCCGTGTGGCGATAAGCACAATTGAACAAGCCCTGTCCTCGGTGCGGTCTTTCGCGACGGACATCCAGTATTACAGTTTTCTCGCGGAGAATGGCAGCAAGCCAACGCTGAGTTTTGTGACGAGGTTGTCGCAATCGTTTCCGCGCAGCGGGAAGTTCGGAGATTTCGACATGCGCCGGGTTACGTTTTCTTTGGAATCCGGAGATGGAGGTTCACAACTCGTGATGCGGCAAAATCCAATTTTAATGGAACTGGACAGGGACGAAAACGAGCATCCGGTGGTGCTGGCGAAAGAGGTGCAGGAATTCAAAATGGATTTTTGGGACACAAAAGCAGCGGAATGGACGGATGAATGGACGGAGACAAATCAGTTGCCCAAGATGGTAAAGATTACGTTGCAGACGGGGCCGAAGACTTTTGAATCGCGACCGCGCCGCGAGGTGGTGCGCATTGTGGCGTTGCCTTCGGTCACGGTACAGCCGAATTGGCAGTCCGCCACGCGCGCAGCGACGGCTGGCGGCAGCCCGAATCCGAACCTCAGGCTTCCTAAATGAAAATAAATCCTCATTCCCGCTCTTCGGGCATTGCGTTGATCGCGGTGATGATTGCAATTTTTGTTTTGTCGGTTCTGGCCGGGGCGTTTGCGTATGCGATGAAAGTGGAAACCAAGCTGGCGATGAACGCGAGTCATGAGACGGATTTGCAATGGCTGGGTCGTTCGGGGGTGGAATATGCCCGCTGGGTTTTAGGACAGCAGCTTTTGATCACTCAGGAGCCTTACGATTCACTGAACCAGAAATGGGCGGGTGGCCCCGGTGGGCTGGCTTCGTCAAACAGTCCGTTGGCCGATGTTCAATTGGAAAACGTTCACGTTGGGAACGGGACTTTTTCGCTTAAGATCAAAGACCTGGAGCGCAAGGTGAATATTAATAACGCCGACCAGTCCCTGCTGCAGCAGGCACTGACGTTGATGGGGGTGGATGCGAGTGAAATCTCCTACGTGGCGGATGGCATTTTGGATTGGATTGATGCAGACGATGCAACGCACATTAATGGCGCGGAGAGTGATTATTATGAAGGTTTGGACCCGGCCTATTCGGCGAAAAATGCGCCGATAGATGATTTGTCAGAGTTATTGCTGATTAAGGGAGTAACGCAGGACATGTATTGGGGCGCGGCTTCGACGAATCATTCGTCCGCATTTTTTCAGAAGGTGGATCGATTTGGAAATTTACTTGAGGGTCCGGCTTATACCGCAGGGTTGGCGGACATTTTTACGCCGCTTTCAAGTGGCCGAATCAATATCAACACGGCGTCCGCTACCACGCTGCAAATGATTCCCGGTGTGGATGAAGTCATCGCAGGCAATATCATCAAAATCCGTTCCGGACCGGATGGCGCGGATGGAACCGAGGATGACATGCCGTTTCAGAATGTGGGCGAATTGAGGACGGCCGGAATGGGCCAACAGGGCGGCCAGGCGCTGCAAGTGCTCTCCCGCTATTGCACCGTTCGAAGCAGCACGTTCGAAGTGGAAATCGACGCTCAGATCGGAGGCTCGCATAAAAAGTTTTTTGCCGTTCTGGGCCGCGCTAATCAACGCGATATTCAGATCTTAAGTTTCTTTTCGAAAGACCAGTAATGCGAGTTTCTGATCGCCGCCGCGCGAGAATCATATTTGTAACGGGGACTGACACGGGGGTCGGCAAGACGCTGTTGACCGCATTGTTGCTTTATCATTTCCGTCTGAACGGACATCGGGCTTTGGCAATTAAACCGTTTTGTTCAGGTGACAGAAAAGACGCGATATTATTGCAGGTAGCGCAGGATAACGAATTGGATATCGATCAGGTAAATCCATTTTATTTTTCTGCGCCGATTGCTCCGCTGGTGGCTGCTCGAAAAACAGGAACGCAGATTCGTTTGAAAAGGGTTTTGGATCACATCAAGAAAATTGCCGCCGGTTGCGAAATTCTTCTGATCGAAGGGGCGGGCGGCTTGTTGGTCCCTTTGGGGGAGAATTATTTTGTGAACGACCTAATCAACGCGTTAAAGTGCGAGGTGATTATCGTTGCGCGAAACTCTCTTGGAACGATCAATCATACGTTGCTTACCGCGAAAATATTAAGAACGCTCGGGGCTGAACAGTTAAGGATTGTTCTAATGGAATGCGAAAAATCCGATGCCTCCTCGATCACCAACAAAGATATTTTGACGGAGTTGCTGGCACCAATACAGGTGAAGGGCATTAAATATTTAGGTGGAAACGCCAATGAAATCAGCGCTTTGAAAAATAATTGCAAAAAAATTAAAAAAACTCTTGCGCAGTTAGGAAGCTAGGATATTTTGGTGTCGTTCTTTACGACTGGAACAGAGAATAAAAGTAAGAAACTGTTTGACAGTCGACGCTACATAACTAAAAGTTAGCGAGCAAATAACGCAGGTCTGAGAGGCCGAGTTAAAAGAGATTATTCGGCTCTCAGGTTTTTTGTCCCCTAAATTGGGGAAAAGACCTTTAAAGATTTTTGGGTGGAAACACCCGCTGCTCATTGAAAATTGAATTGTGCGATAAGTGAGAGCCCCTTCATGGACAACCAGTTAGTGGATGTCTTTGAAGAGTTTTAAAATTGTAAATTCAGTCCGACTAATCATCGGACAGGAATTAAACTAACGTTTTTAACGGAGAGTTTGATTCTGGCTCAGAACGAACGCTGGCGGCGTGGATAAGACATGCAAGTCGA
>JBEEGR010000072.1:0-4136 GCA_041166985.1 Verrucomicrobiota bacterium
AAAACCGTTTCGGCCATCGCACGCAGATTCAACTGATAAAAAAGACCGCGCACCAGTTAATCAAGCAAGGCGAGCGTTCGGTCACTTCTTCGCAAACGGAAAAGTACGACCTCGTTTATTGCGCCGGGCTTTTTGATTATTTATCGGACAAAGTCTGTCGCAAGCTGATGAATATTTTTTACGATATGCTCGCGCCCGGCGGCCTGTTGCTCGCGACCAATGTTGATGATCATCCGAGTCAGAATGAGATGGAATATTTTCTGGAATGGACTTTAATCCATCGCAACAACGAAAAAATGCTGGGCCTCGCGCCCGAAAAGGCCAAGCCTGACGATGTAAAACTCATCCGCGATCCTTCGGGCATCAACATCTTTCTGGAAGTCCGACAAAGCCACGGTGAAAGCTAAAGACCAAATCCAAACCGAGGCCCTGCAAACGTATGCCGAGTATGAACGACAGATTACTTCCCGGCATCTGAAGATCGGCTGTTATCTGGTCATGCTTCTGATGCCGGTGGGTGTGGTGCTGGATAAATACGTTTATCCGGACAAGGTGGCTTACTTTTTGCGACTGCGATTTTTTGCGTCATTGCTGGCCATGGGAATATGGGGACTGTTGCGCACACAAATCAGCCAAAAAATTCTTTGGCTGTTGAGTCTACTGATAGCGCTGGTGCCGGCCTTTTTTATCTGCCTGATGATTTACGGGACCCAGGGGCCGCTTTCGCCGTATTACGCGGGTTTGAACCTGGTATTGCTGGCGATAGCGCTGGTCATGCGCTGGTCGGTGGATCTGAGCCTGACCGCTGCCCTGCTGGTGATGGCCATGTATTTAACCGCCTGTTTTTCCCGCGGCCCGATTACTCCGTCTGAATACGGAGTTTTCATCAACAATATTTATTTCCTGTCACTCACCAGCATTATTGTCATCGCCGGCGGACGCCTCCATCGCGCGTTGCGGATTCGCGAATTCACCTTGCGTTATGAACTGGATGAAAACCGCAAAGTCCTCGAAGAAACGAATCAGAAGCTGATGGAGCTGGATCAAATCAAGAGCCGCTTCTTCGCCAATATCAGTCATGAATTGCGCACGCCGCTCACTTTGTTGCTCGCGCCGCTGGAAAGTTTGCTGCTGCGGTTCAATCGTTCGCTGGATCAGGAAACGCGCGAGTTGCTGGCCACCATGCATTCGAATGGCATGCGGTTGCTTAAGTTGATTAATGATTTGCTCGATCTCGTGCGCATGGAATCCGGCCGGATGGAAGTCAGGCGCGATTCGGTTGAAGTCACTGAGTTTACCAAAGGATTGGCCAGCGCAGCGCGGCAGGTAGCCAATGACAAACGGCTGAGCCTGGAAACTTTCGTGGATCCCCAATTGGGCGCCGTGGTGGTTGACCGCGATAAATTGGAAAAAATTATTTTAAATCTGATGTTCAATGCCTTGAAGTTCACACCGGCAGGCGGACGTGTCGAATTACGGGCGGAAAAACGAGAGCAGGAAATTTTCTTTATTGTGTCGGACACCGGCATGGGCATTTCGGAAAAAAATCTGCCGTTTGTCTTCGATCGCTTCTGGCAGGCGGATGGTTCGTCCAAACGCAAATATCAAGGCGTCGGCATTGGGTTGTCGCTGGTCAAGGAATTGACCGAAGTTCAGGGCGGCAAAGTGACCGCGCAAAGCGCCGAAGGCAAAGGTACCACGTTCACGGTGCGATTGCCCTATCAAAAGGCCGAGGCGGTGGAGGCCAGCCCGGAAGTTAATGCCGAGTCCGCTGCCGCGGGCACGGTTTCGTCCGAAGAATGGCTGGCGAATTTATATCGCCGGGCGGAATTGTTTCCCGCGATAACGTCGGTTCAGGATTCGCTCAAGCCGGTCGAAGTATTTAGTAAGGGAAATCTGCCCAAAGCGTTGATCGCCGATGATGAGCCGGACATGTTGCGGTTTTTGAAATCGCAGTTGAGCAAACATTACGACGTGATTGAAGCGGTGGACGGCCAGCAGGCGGTTGAAAAGGCCAGCCAGTTCATGCCGGACATTATTCTTTTGGATATGATGATGCCGGAAAAGGATGGCTTGCAGGCCTGTCGCGAAATCCGCGAGCATACGCCCACACAAAGCATTCCGATTATTTTGCTGACAGCGCGCGCGGATGAGGAAACGAAATTAAAAGCGCTCGAAGTCGGCGCCAGCGATTTTCTCGCGAAACCATTTTCCACAACCGAACTGCATGTGCGGATCAAAAATCTGATTGAAGCGCATCAGTACCAGCGCAAACTCACGCGGCAGAATCAGGTTCTGGAATCCACGATTGATCAGCTCAAGGATACCGAGACGCAATTGGTGCAATCTGAAAAACTGGCTTCGCTCGGCCGCATGAGCGCCGGCATTATCCACGAGATCAACAACCCGCTGAATTTTGCCACGACCGGTTTGTTCACGCTTCGCAACAAGGCCAAATATCTCGCACCGGAACAGCAGGCGGAATACACGGAAGTTCTTACCGATGTCGAGGAGGGCATCAAACGTGTCAAAACCATCGTTTCTGATCTTCGCATGTTTTCGCATCCTGATACGGAACATCGCGACGAGGTCGAGGTGTCGGAAGTGGTTGCTTCCGCCCTGCGGTTTGTGAGCAACGAATGGAAGGGGATTGTGCGGGTAGAACAAAATCTGTCGCAACCGCTGATCGCCTGGGCGAACAAAAACAAACTGATTCACGTGCTGGTGAATCTGTTGCAGAACTCGGCGGATGCGATGCGCGGCAAAACGTATTCGGGAGCGGAAAAGCCAACCATCTGGATCGAAGGCCGGATGGAGCAGCACCGTACCATTGTGTCAGTTCGTGATAATGGTCCTGGCATTGACCGCGAAAATCTCGATAAGATTTTTGATCCCTTCTTCACTACCAAGGACGTGGGCGAAGGTATGGGATTGGGTCTGAGCATTTGTTATCGAATCATTCAGGAATGTGAGGGAAAAATTTCCGTGCGGACCGAGCCGGGGAAATTTTGCGAGTTTACGCTGGAATTTCCGGCGAAACAGTTACAATAGAAGAACAACGAATTTTTAACGTCCCATATGGAAACTTTTTACGATTACAAGAAATACGCGATTCTCTACGTGGATGACGAAGAAAAATCGTTGAAATATTTTGAGCGCGCTTATGAAGACCAGTTCCGAATTCTGACGGCGGTCAATGCTCAGGACGGATTGAAACTACTCGAACAGCAGGGTGGACAAATCGGCGTGCTGATGACTGATCAGCGCATGCCCGGCGAAAAAGGCGTCTGGCTGCTGGAAAAAGCCCGGCTGATGCATCCCCGGCTCATTCGCATTCTCGCCACGGCTTATGCGGACATGGACGCGGCCATTGCGGCCGTGAATACCGGCGCCATTTATAAATACGTCACCAAGCCGTGGGACCCGGTGCAATTGGACCAGACGTTGAAACGCGGCTTGGAATTTTTCATTGTGCAACACGAGCGCGACGAGTTGTTGCGCGAAAAAATGTCCGTGCTGCGCAACATGATGATCGCGGATCGTATCGTAAGTCTGGGACTGCTCGCCGCCGGATTAAGCCATCACATCCGCAATTCTCTCGTCGCGGTCAAAACGTTCCTCGATCTCGCGCCGTTGAAAATGGCCGAAGAAAAAATGGATGTGGAAGGCCTGCGCAATCCGGATTTCTGGAAGGAGTATTATCAGAATGTCCAGGGACAGATTGGAAAAATCAACAATCTGTTGAAAGACCTTTGGACGGCCTCCGAAAAACCAACCTTTGATTTTGCCGATGAAGTGCAGTTGCGCGACGTCGTGGCTTCCAGCATTGGGGCGCTGCAATCCGGTTTCACCGCGAAAAAAATCGAAGTGCGCAACGAGGTGCCCGAGTCGCTGCCGACGCTGAAAGTGGACAAGGCAAAATTTTATCGCTTGTTTGATTTGTTGCTGAAGGACGAACTGGCCACGCTTCCGCCCGGCAGCCAAGTCACGATTTCTGCCCAGCCGACCGAAGCTGCCGGCCGGGCGGGCGTATTGATTCAAGTCACAGACAATGGCCCGGGACTTCCACAGGAAGCATTGCGCCTGGTGTTCGATCCGTTTGTGGTGCGCAGCGACAGCCCGATGGAATACGGCAT
>JBEEGR010000073.1:0-9108 GCA_041166985.1 Verrucomicrobiota bacterium
CGAACACGCGCCGGAAATGAAGCCGCAATTGTTTTGTCAATTGCCCGGTCTGTTCCGCATTGAAGCGACCAACCTTGCCGATTTGCTCACGGAAACCTTTCACGAACGCCGTCTGCAAGCCACCGCCGAAGCGTTGCTGTTGTTGAGCAATGAAAAAGCGCTGGCGTCGAGCACGTCACATTATTCCCAGAAAATCCAGGACGCCGTCGCCGCCGCGCGCAAGCGGCTCGACGCGCAGGGAATTGACTGGCGCGGCGCGCCGATTGAATGGCGTTACGCACGCGTGGCGGAAATCCAGGAATCGGTCACGACCGAAATCGGAGCGCAAACCGAAACGTTCAGCGACAAACTGGATCGCGTGCTCACGCATAAAGTCTGGGGCACAATCATTTTCATCGCGGTCATGGCGCTGATGTTTCAAAGCATCTTCACCTTCGCGCATTATCCGATGGACGCATTGCAGGCGGGCGTGAACTGGCTGGGCCGCATGGTGGGCCAACTGATGCCGCCGGGAGATTTGAAATCGCTGATCGTGGACGGCGTC
This sequence comes from Verrucomicrobiota bacterium, assembly GCA_041166985.1. Lineage (GTDB taxonomy): Bacteria > Verrucomicrobiota > Verrucomicrobiia > Limisphaerales > DASXHY01 > DASXHY01. The sequence goes on from JBEEGR010000073.1 coordinate 545, forward strand.
ATTGCAGGCGTGGGCGCGGTGGTGGTTTTTCTGCCGCAGATCCTGCTGCTGTTTTTGTTCATCGGTTTTCTGGAAGACACCGGCTACATGGCGCGCGCGGCGTTTTTGATGGATCGGGTGATGAGCAAGGTCGGGCTGCATGGCAAAAGTTTTATTCCCATGCTCAGTTCGTTTGCCTGCGCGATTCCCGGCATCATGGCCACGCGCACGATTGAATCGCCGAAAGACCGGCTCGTCACGATTCTCGTCGCGCCACTGATGAGTTGTTCGGCGCGCTTGCCGGTTTATACGCTGCTCATTGCGGCGTGCATTCCCGACATCACGGTACTCGGGTTTCTGAAGTTGACCGGACTGACGATGCTCTCGATGTATTTGCTCGGCATCGTCGTGGCGCTGCTGATGGCGTGGCTGTTCAAAAAGACTTTGTTGAAGGGTGAAACGCCGATGCTCATCATGGAATTGCCGCCTTACAAACGTCCCCTGCTCCGCGTCGTGGCGCGGCACATGTGGGATCGTTCGCGGCTTTTCCTGACGCGCGCCGGCACGGTGATTTTAGGAATCAACATCATTCTTTGGTTTTTGGCGACGTATCCGAAGAGCGCGGCGATTGAAAAGGAATATGCGGCGAAGCGCGCCACACTTTCCGCTGGAGTCCCGCCTTCAGGCGGTTCCGAGTTGGACGCCCGACCGCCTAAAGGCGGGACTCCAACCGATCAACTCGCCACTTTGGACAAAGAAGAAGCCGGTGAAAAACTTCGCCATAGTTTCGCCGGACGAATGGGACGCGCGATTGAACCGATTATCCGTCCGCTTAATTTTGATTGGAAGATTGGCATCGGCATCGTCACTTCGTTTGCCGCGCGGGAAGTTTTCGTCAGCACGATGTCCACGGTTTACAACGTCGGCAATGACGACCCGGAATCGGGTGACCTGACCAAGACGTTGCGGGAACAAAAGCGTCCCGACGGCTCGCGGGTTTACACACCGCTAACCGCTGTAACCTTGATGGTTTTTTATGTGTTCGCGATGCAATGTGTCAGCACCGTGGCCATCGTGCGGCGCGAGACGAATTCCTGGAAATGGCCGTTGTTCCAGTGGGCTTACATGGGAATTCTGGCATGGGGACTGGCGTTTGTGACGTTTCATGTCGGAAGAGCATTAGGCTGGGGCTAAGCGCGGACAGCGGCGCAATCAGGAGAGTGGTTGTTCGTTCCGCCCGCTGAACGCGGGCGGGGACGCCGCAGCGCGGCGTCCCTACCAAAAAAAGTTTATACAAATTTCCAATGAGCGGTGTCTATGCAATGAAACCGTGAACGGCGACGAATCAATGGACTGGTGCGAAAAGCTTTACGACGCGAAGGCGGCGGAGCTGGTTCTCTATGGCCGCGCGCTGGGTCTGAGCCATGCCGAGGCGGAGGATGTTTTGCAGGAGACGTTCATCGCGCTGATGGAACGGGCGGAACCTCCGACAAAGTTGGAACATTACTGCGTCCGCAGTTTTCGCAATCACGCCTTGAATTATCGCCGCTCGCTGTGGCGACGGTTGACGCGGGAGTTGGAATCATTGCGCTGGTTTGAAAAGTCGGAGGGCGAAAGCCAGATGGAGCGCGACGCGATGCGATGTTTGACCGAGCTGCCGGTGGAACAACGCGAAGTCATCGTGCTGAAAATCTGGCATCGTTACACATTTGAAGAGATTGGCGAGTTGCTGGAGAGTTCGCCGAATACCATCGCCGGCCGTTACCGATACGGTTTACAAAAAATCAGAATTACGTTGGAAGGAGTGTTGTATGAAAAAGATGAATTTACCGGAAATACAATTGCGTTCCTGGCACCCACGCCAGCCATCGCCGAATCTTAAGCGAAGAATTTTTTCCACGAGCCGCGTGCGGATTGAGATCGCGTGGGCGTTTCGTTTGCTCGCGCCAGCGGCGGCTTGTTTGTTGATGGCGCTGGCGATTTTCAACCAGGGCAATCTTTCCGGGCGCACGCGTTATGAGCCGTTCATGGCTGTTTGTTCGAGCAATCAAAGTTATGCAACGTATCTTTCCGGTGGCCATGAATATGACCACAATGACTTTTCACGGCTAACTTTTGAATGGACAAACCGCAGTGGTTCCACTTCTAGTATTAGCTCTTTTTCGCCCGGCAGAATGAATTGAATCAGGACATAGCATGGAAAAACCAAAAGTATCGAGCAGCAAATCACCGAACGTCATCGCGCCAATCCCTGTCGCACCGCCGGTCGTGCGCCCGCCCACTCCGCCGCTATTTCGGCGCACCGACTGGCTTTCCCTCGTGGTGACCTTTCTGTTCGTCTTCATCACTTACTTCCTGACCATCGCGCCGGAAATGACGCTGGAAGATTCAGGCGAACTCGCGACGGGTTCTTTTTACGCCGGCATTCCGCATCCGCCCGGCTACCCGGTCTGGACGATCTACACATATCTTTGGACGCTGCTGCCGATGGGCAATGTCGCGTGGCGTGTGGGGCTGGGCGTGGCGTTTTCGGGTGCGGTGGCGTCGGCGTTGCTGGCGTTTGTCGTTTCGCGCGGCAGCAGCATGATCATCGAGAGCATTGACGCTTTCAAAAACATTGAGCGTCGCTGGGAAAATGCGATCTGCGTCGTCTCGGGTTTTGTGGCGGGTTCGTTGATTGGTTTGAATGGTTACATGTGGAGTCAGTCGGTGATCGTGGAAGTGTATCCGCTGAGTGTCGCATCGCTGCTCGGCGTGGTGCTCTGCTTGTTGCGCTGGATCTACGCGCCGCATCAACATCGCTATCTCTACTGGTCGTTTTTCCTCTACGGCATTTGTTTCAACAACCATCAATCACTGCTCGTCATTGCGATGGGTTTGGAAGTTCTCGTTTTGTGCGCCGAGCCGAAGTTGGGCCGTGAAATGTGTGCGTGGAATACGCTGATCTATGTCGCGGGCGTCGTCGTTCAGCCGGACATTCTCTGGGCCAACATTCCCGTCCGGGTCATCTTTAACATCATCGGCATCGCTTCCGCCGTGACGTGGTTTTGGCTCGTATTGAAAACAAAAAAGAAAGGCGTCGAGTTCGCGATTGACGGCCTGATGCTGGCGGTGCTGGGTTGCGCGGCATTGTTCTTCGGCGGCATAACGGGTTTTATTTCCAAAGCCAATAGCGTCCCGGCATTGGTTTTGATTGCCGCTGCGGGAATTTCCGCGCTCGTTTTCCTCATTCGCCTCAAACAGCAAAATAAATCTTACATCGAGTGGGGTGTCGCCCTGGCATCCGGTGGAAGCTGGCTCGCGGGTGCGGCATTTTATTTTTACATGCCGATTGCCGGCATGACCGATCCACCGATGCAATGGGCCTACCCGCGAACCGTTGAAGGTTTCATCCACGCGATGACCCGCGGCCAGTATGAAAAAATTCATCCAACTTCCGGCACGGGCGATAATCTGTTTGAAGTCGTTGGAAATTTCTTCGGGACTTATGGCACGCAACTCTGGCGATTTGTCGAAGGGTTGAACGAAGAATTCACTGTCCTGCTGCTGCTGGTTTCGTTGGTTGTGTTTCTATTTTATCGTCAGATGAAACGCCGCGAACGCGCCTGGATTCTGGGTTTGATCGCGATTTTCATTTGTCTCGGGCCATTCCTGGTCTTGTTGCTGAACTTTCCGTCGGATCGTCAATCGCTTTCTTTGAACCGCGTCTTTCTGACTTCGGCGCACGTCTTTGTTTCGCTGTTCGTCGGTTATGGATTGACACTGATCGCCGCGTTGATCGCCACGAGTTATGAAACATCCCGCAAATATCTGCTCATCGGCGGGATGTGCGCGGTGGACATCGGTTTGTTTTATCTGATTTCCGAAAACCAGAAATTACTGGGCGGCCTCGATGCTGAAATCGCCTCCCGCCTTGCGTTCGGCAAAATGCTTTGCTGGCTGTTTGCCATTGGGTCGATCTTTTTCGTTCGCAAAAACAACCTTGAAAATGATCGCCTGCTCGCCAAAGGTTTGCCGGGCCTGTTTGTTGTCATTTCGGTAGCTCTCACAATCGTCGCGCTGCTGGAAAGCCACCTGAGCATCGCTGGCGTGCAAACCTTTTTCTCCTCCATTCGCCACTGGTTCAGTCCCGACCAGTACGCTCTGCCGATGTACGCCGGGCTGACCCTGCTGGGCTTAAGCGTGGTGTTCCTGTTCCGCATTGCTACGTCACGGACGCAGGCGCCGATTGGTTTGGCGCTGGCACTGTTTGCCGCATTGCCGAGTTATTCACTCATGACACATTGGTTTGAAAATGAAATGCGCGGACACTGGTTCGGTTATTGGTTCGGCCATGACATGTTCACGCCGCCGTTTACCGGGCCGGATGGAAAGCTGACTTACGATCCCGATCTCCGCAAAAAAGCGCTCGCCGGACCCAACGCCAAGCTCGTTTATCCGGAAATGGACCGTGATACGATTCTGTTTGGCGGTACCGACCCCGGCCGTTTCGCGCCGACCTACATGATTTTCTGCGACAGCTTCATTCCGCACAAAGATTTGCCGGAATTCGACCAGAACTTTGACCGGCGCGACGTTTATCTCATCACGCAAAATGCTTTGGCCGACGGACATTATCTCGAATATCTCCGCGCGCAATATTTCCGCAGCCAGCAGAAAGACCCGCTCTTTTTCCAGGAATTGTTGCGGCCTTCGCGCGAGAAAGAAGAAAACTACGCCACGAACGTTGTCGCCCGAGTGGCCGCCAAAGTTCTGGACGAGCCGTTGACCCGCCGTGGCGCGCGCATCGAGGCGCGCTGGCGCAAGGAAGGCGTTTATCCGCCCAATGAAATCTACATTCCGTCCAACGAAGATTCGCAAGTCGCGTTTCAACAATACATGTCGGATGCGCAGGCGCGCATTCTTCACGACCAGCAGTTGCCTAACGAACCGCGCCAGGTGAAACCGGGTGAAGATGTCCGGCTCGATCCGAACAGCGGACGCGTGCAGGTCAGCGGCCAGATCGCCGTGATGGCCATTAATGGCCTCCTGACCAAAGTTATATTCGAACACAATCCGACCAACGAATTTTACGTGGAAGAAAGCTTCCCGCTCGACTGGATGTTTCCGCATCTCACGCCGTTTGGGATCATCATGAAAATCAACCGGCAGCCGGTGCCGGCAATCACCGAAGACATGGCCAACCGTGACCATGAATTCTGGTCGAAGTTCTCCGACCGGCTCATCGGCAACTGGATCACGTACGACACGCCGGTTTCGGAAATCTGTAAATTTGCGGAAAAGGTTTATCTGCGCCACGACTTCAGCGGTTTCAAAGGCGACCGCAGATTTGTCCGTGATGACAGCGCGCAGAAAGCGTTTTCCAAACTGCGAAGTTCCATTGGCGGCATTTATAGCTGGCGCATCGGCATGTCGCCCGCCGGCGGCCAGGTGCCACCGCAATACACCGTTCGCACGGAAGCGGAGCGGCAACGGATGATTAAAGAAGCGGATTTTGCGTACAAACAATCGTTCGCCTTTTGCCCCTACAGCCCGGAAGCGGTGTTCCGCTATGTGAATCTCCTGCTCACCACCGGGCGGATAGATGACGCGATGCTGGTGGCCGAAACGTGCCTCAAACTCGATACTTACAATGATCAGGTCAAAGGTTTGATTAAAAATCTGGAAGGCTTCAAAAAACAATCCGGCGCCGTGTCGCAAGCACAGAATCAGATCGCGACTTTGGAAAATGAACTGCGCGCCAATCCGGCTGATTTCCAAAAGGCCTTTGATCTCGCCTCCAAATATCTTTCGCTGCAACAGAACGATCGCGCCATCCAGATTTTGGATGACGTGCTGAAGAATCCCAAGGTCACCGTCAATGCCGCCCTCGGTGTCGCCCAGGCCTTTGCGCAAATGCAAAATCCCGCCAAACTCGAAACCGCGTTGGAAAAACTGGCGCAGCTCTCGCCCGATTCGCCCGAGACCTGGTATGACCTCGCCGCCTCAAAAGCAATGACCGGAAAACCTGACGAAGCGCTCAAAGACCTGCGCCGGGCGCTGGAATTGAACAGACAACGCCTCGAAAAAAATCCCGCGACCAACGACCTTCGCAATAATGCCGCCACCGACCAACGTTTCGCCGCCATGCGCAGCACACCGGAATTTCAGGCCTTGGTAAAAAAATAATTCCGCCTGAACGGGTGCGCTCACCTGCCCCGGCAGGGTTTTCTATCGGCACATCAGGAGTTGCCCGCATGCCTGCCATCGTTTAGTTTCTTTTACCCTGAAGGGAACTAAGGAATTTAATTCCCATGAAAAAAGCTGAGTCTGATAAAATGGAAAATACTGAAACTGTCGAGCCGTTGATTCCGGTGGAACCGGCCACGCTTACGCCCGAGCAACTCGAAGAACTCAAGACCCGCGCCGCCAAGGCCGAGGAAAACTGGGACCGCTTCGTGCGCGCCACGGCTGATTTCGATAATTTCAAAAAACGCGCGGCCCGCGAGAAACAGGACGCCATCCGTTACGCCAACGAAGGGTTGCTCGAAAAACTCGTGCCGGTGCTTGATAACTTCGACGCCGCGCTCACTGCCGCCCAGACCACTTCCGGCGATTCCTCCCAATCCCTGCAGACCGGCGTCGCCATGATTTTTCAGCAGTTGAAAAACGCGCTGACAGAAGCCGGTCTCGAAGAAGTGAATGCCGCCGGCCAGAAATTTGATCCCAATTGGCACGAAGCTGTTTCCCAAAAAGAAACCGACGAGGTTCCCGAGGGCCAGGTCGTCCAGCAATTGCGCAAAGGCTACAAATTGCGGGACCGCCTTGTCCGCCCTTCAACGGTTATTGTCGCGAAAAAGCCCGGCTCCTAAGCGTCATCCATCACACATCACCCACTTAAATGTCCAAACGCGATTACTATGAAGTGCTCGGCATCGAGCGCACGGTCACGATTGAAGAAATCAAGAAGTCCTACCGCAAACTCGCCGTCAAATTTCATCCCGACAAAAATCCGGGCGACAAAGCGGCCGAGGAAAGCTTTAAGGAAATTGGCGAAGCCTATGAAGTCCTGAGCGACGCGCAGAAACGCGCGGCCTATGATCAATACGGCCACGCCGCGTTTGATCGTCGCGCGGGTGGCGGGTTTGCGCGCGGTGGCGGCGGATTCCACGATCCATTTGAAGTTTTCCGTGAAGTGTTCGGTGGCGGTGGAAATATTTTCGACGACCTGTTCGGCGGCGGACGCCAGGATCCGACCCAACCCCAGCGTGGCGGCGATCTGCGTTACGACATGGAAATCACTTTCGAAGAAGCCGCGCACGGTTGCGAAAAGGAAATCACCGTCACCAAGCCGGAACGTTGCGAAGTCTGCAATGGTTCCGGCGCCGAAGCCGGTTCCAAAAACAAAACCTGTCCGACCTGCGGTGGACGTGGCCAGGTAATTACTTCACGTGGTATTTTCAGCATCGCCCAAACCTGTCCCTCGTGTCAGGGCGCGGGGCGCGTCATTGAAAAACCGTGCAAAGCTTGTCATGGACACGGGCGCAAAGATCGCGCTTCCAAAATAAAATTACGCATTCCGGCGGGCGTGGATACCGGCTCGCGCCTGCGTTCTTCCGGCAATGGCGAAGCGGGCGCGCGCGGCGGACCTTCGGGCGATCTGTATGTGGTGCTGCACGTCAAGCCGCACGAAATTTTCCAACGCGACGGCGATGATTTGCTTTGCGAAGTGCCGGTGAATTTTGTCCAGGCCTCTCTCGGCGCGGACATCGAAGTGCCCACGTTGAATGGCAAAGCGGAAATTAAAATTCCCGCTGGCACCCAACCCGGGACGATGTTTCGGCTCAAAGGCAAAGGCGTGAAAAATATCCAGGGCTATGGCCATGGCGATCTGCACGTGCGCATCAACGTCGAAGTGCCAACGCATTTGACCAGTGTGCAAAAAGCCAAGCTTCAGGAATTCGCCGAGTTGTGCAATGGCAAGGAAAGCCCAATGAGCCATGGCTTTTTCGAGAAGGCGAAGAATTTATTTCAGTAGCGGGGAGGGACGGCATGTTGCCGTCCCCGAATAAAGTTAGGGACGGCGGCACGCCATCCCTCCCAACGATGCACCGTTTCTTTCTGCCAGCGAGCGAATGCAAAGCCGGCCCGCTGATGTTAAGCGGACGCGAGGCGCATCATGCCTTGCACGTTCTGCGTATTCGGCGCGGCGAACGTGTGACGGTGCTGGACGGCGCGGGCGGAGAATTCATTTGCGACGTGCAGGATTTTGACCGCGACAAGGTGCAACTCATCGCGGCAGAGAAAAATTTCATTCCACCCCTGCCCTGCCAGATCACTTTGCTGCAAGCCGTGCCCAAGGGAAAAATCATCGAGTCCATCATTCAAAAAGCGGTTGAACTTGGCGCTGCGCGCATTGTTCCGATTCTGTCCGAGCGCGTCGTGACGCAACTGGATGCCAAAGACGCGGAGAACAAACGCGAAAAATGGCAACAAGTAGCCATCGAAGCGATCAAACAATGCGGGGCGGCCTGGCTGCCAAAAATCGAAACGCCCCAAACCATTGAAGAATTTCTTAAACGTAGCGGCGTCTCGGCAGAGCGCCG
>JBEEGR010000074.1:0-5814 GCA_041166985.1 Verrucomicrobiota bacterium
TGACGAGCGCACGGGCGATGGCGACACGCTGTTGCTGACCGCCGGAAAGCTGGTTGGGATGATGATCCGCGCGTTTGGCGAGACCGACGATTTCCAAAGCGCGCAACGCGTGTTCGCGTTGTTCACTGCCGGGCATGTGGCGATGCGTGTAAAGCATCGGCAACTCGACATTTTCCAAAGCCGACGTGCGCGACAACAAATTAAATCCCTGGAACACAAAGCCGATTTTTTTGTTTCGTATATCCGCCAGCGCGTCGCGACCGAGTTGCGAGACGTCCGTTCCGTCCAGCAAATAACGTCCGTTCGTAGGCCGGTCCAGACAGCCAAGCATATTCATCAACGTGGATTTGCCCGAACCGCTCGCGCCCATCACGGCGACGAATTCGCCGGGTTGAATCTCCAGCGAGACGCCACGAACAGCGTGAACGTCCACTTCGCCGGTGAAATAGGTCTTGTGGACGGCTTCGAGTTGAATGACAGGGTTCATGAAACAGGTCCGATGACTCAGCGTCTCATTCCGCCGCCCATGCCCGGCGGACCGCCAAAAGGATTCGCGCGAGCCGCGCTGGCCGCTTGCGCTTCGGTTTGCTGCAATCCCGTTACAACCTGGTCGCCTTCACTCAAACCTTCGAGCACCTCAGTGTTAATGCTGTCGCTGATGCCGACTTTAATCTGCGCTGGCTTAAGTTTGGCTTCCTTGCCATTGCCCGTGAGCAGATAAACGGTGCGTTGCGACTGTCTTTCCCCCGGCGACCGCCTGCCTCCTTCGCGGCCACCGCGCCGCCCGCCCTCTCCTCCACCTCCGCCTGGGCGACGAGTGTCTGCCGCAGTGGCCGGATTGGAAACTGCATTGGTATTTGCAACCGGGTTCGATTTGGTTTCTGCAATTTCTGGCGGACGAAAACGCAAGGCCGAATTCGGAATTTTCAACGCGTTGGGCCGCTCGGCTATGATCACCGACACGTTTGCGGTCATGCCGGGTTTTAATTTCATGTCCGGATTATCCACGCTGATGACCGCGTCGTAGGTGACAACATTCTGCACCGTGGTCGGTGAATTGCGCACCTGCACCACCTCGCCGTGAAAAGTGCGATACGGAAACGCGTCCACGGTAAACGCGACTTCCTGTTCCGGTTCCACGCCGCCGACATCCGCTTCGGAAACATTCGCGTCAATCTGCATTTTCGTCAGGTCATTCGCGATGACGAACAACGTCGGCGCGCTCAAGCTCGCGGCGACCGTCTGGCCCACGTCCACGTTGCGCGAAATGACAATGCCGTCCACCGGCGCGACAATCGTGCAGCGTGAGAGGTCCACATTTGCTTTTTGCAATGCGCCGTCGCGGATCTTCATCTGCGCTTCCGCCTGATGAAAGAGCGCCTGCGCCTTGTCGTAATCGGATTTGGAAATAAGTTTGTTATTGAGCAGTTCCGTGGCGCGATCCGCTTCGATCTTCATGAGTTCCATGTTGGCCCTCGCGTTGGCCAACTCGCCTTCCGCCTGCGCTACCGACGCTTTGTAAGTCGCGGGATCGAGTTCAGCGACAACCTCTCCCGCCTTAACCGGTGAGTTGAAGTCCGCGTAAAGTTTTAGAATGATGCCGGAAATCTGGCTGCCGACCGTGACGTTTTTAACCGGATTTAACTGGCCGGTCGCCGTCACCGCCTGCGTCAGATCGCCGCGCGCGATGGCGATCGACTGATATTGCGGCGCCGAATCTTTTTTTCCTTTCAGATACCAGACGCCGGCGGCAATCACGCCGCCGATGACGACTAAAATCACCAACCATTTGACCCAACGAAAATTACTGCTGTTTGCCATAAAAATATTCCGCGAAGAACGCGTTCCCGTTCAGACCGACTCTGTAACCGGAAGGTTACTTTAATTTGATGGATTGTCCACGAAGCAGTCATTGATGACCGCCATTAATGAGCAGAGACGAATTGCAACCCACCTTTTCGTCAGCTATCCTGCCGGCGTATGAGTAATCGGCTGGACGTTCACAAAACCTACAAACTTTACATCGGCGGCAGTTTCGTACGCAGCGAGAGCGGTCGTTATCTGCCCGCGAAATCTGCCAAAGGCGAAATGCTCGACAATGTCTGCCACGCCTCACGCAAAGATTTTCGCGATGCCGTCACCGCCGCGCGCTCCGCTGTTGGTGGTTGGGAAAAAAAGTCCGCCTATCTGCGCGGGCAAATTCTTTATCGCGCCGCGGAAATGTTGCAGAACCGCGCCACCGAACTCGTCAAAGAAATCTCGCGCTCCACTGGTGCCAGCACCGCCGCCGCGAATCGCGAAGTTACCGCCAGCATTGATCGCCTCGTCTATTTTGCGGGCTGGACGGATAAATATTCCCAGGTTTTCGGCAGCGTGAACCCGGTCGCCTCGCCGCATTTCAACTTTACCACGCCCGAATCCACCGGTGTTGTCACGGTGCTCGCGCCGAATGAACCTTCGCTGCTCGCGCTGGTCTCATTGGTCGCGCCGGTGATTCTGACCGGCAACTCTGCCATTGTGATCGCGTCTGAAAAATTTCCCCTCCCCGCCGCCACGTTCGGGGAAATTCTCGCCACGAGCGATTTGCCCGGCGGCGTGGTGAACCTTCTCACCGGCAAACGCGCCGAACTCGCGCCACACATCGCCAGCCACATGGACGTGAACGCCATCGTGGACGGAGCATCCGATGCCGGTGTCAGCGCGCAATTGCAGGCCGGCACCGCGACCAATTTAAAACGCTACGCAAACCAGTCACTCCTTGCGAACGACTGGTTCACCGCGAAAGCGGAAGATCCGTATTGGATTCTTAACACCATCGAGTTCAAAACCGCGTGGCATCCGATCGGGTTGTAGTCCAAACTTCCATCTGGCTGATTGCCGAAGCGCAATGGTCGCTACAATGTGGCGTCGGGCATCCTGCCCGACGTGGAGGGCGGCATCTTGCCGCCCGAATTGACGTCTGAAGGTTGAGCCGCATAAAAATTTCCCGTCGCCTTCAACTGGCACATGCCCTTTCCGCCGGGCAAGATGCCACGGCTTTATGTCAGGCAGGATGCCTGCCGCCACGTAACTGACCTTGCCTTCCCATCATAAACCACGTCTTGCGCCACTGTTCGAGTAAACGCATACTCGCTCCTCAATTTTTTAACTTATGAATACAGCACCCATTCGTGTCGCCGTCACTGGCGCTGGCGGTCAAATCGGTTACGCCCTTCTCTTCCGCATCGCCTCCGGCGCGATGTTTGGTCCGAATCAACCAGTCATCCTGCACTTGATCGAAGTTGAAGCCGCGTTACCCGCCTTGCAGGGCGTCGTGATGGAACTCGAAGATTGCGCATTCCCGTTGCTCAAAGGCATCGTGCCAACCGCGAACCTCGACGAAGGTTTTCGCAATGTGAACTGGGCGTTGCTCGTCGGCGCTGTGCCGCGCAAACAGGGAATGGAACGCAAAGATCTCCTCGGCATTAACGGAAAAATTTTCACCGGCCAGGGCAATGCCATCGCAAAAAACGCCGCCAATGACGTCCGCACGCTCGTCATCGGCAATCCCTGCAACACCAATTCACTCATCGCCGCCAATAACGCCGGCGGTTTGTCGAAGGAACAATTTTTTGCGATGACCATGCTCGATGAAAATCGCGCGAAGACTCAGCTCGCGAAAAAAGCCGGCGTGGACGTGACCGCCGTCAGCAACCTCGCCATCTGGGGCAATCACAGCGCGACAATGTATCCCGATTTCTTCAACGCAAAAATCAACGGCCAGCCCGTGACCGAAGTCATCAACGACAAAGCCTGGCTTGAAGGCGATTTCATCACGACGATTCAACAACGCGGCGCGGCGATCATCAAAGCCCGCGGACTCAGCAGCGCCGCGAGCGCGGCGAATGCCGTCGTGGACACCGTCCGCAATCTCACCACGCCGACCAAACCGGGTGATTGGTTCAGCGTCGCGGTTCATTCCGATGGCAGCTACGGCATTCAGAAAGGCTTGATCTTCAGTTATCCGATCCGCACGGACGGCAAGAAATTTGAGATCGTGCAGAACGTGCCTTTGAACGACTTCAGCAAATCAAAAATTGCCGCGACCGAAAACGAATTGAAAGAAGAACGCTCGCTGGTCGCCGATCTGTTGCCGAAATAAGAATTGTTTCGCCGCGTGTGTGGATTCCGCAGGTTGACATTTTGGACCCAAAGATTACAGTCGTGTGTATGACACTCCTACAAACGCGTGTTGAAGACAAAATCGCCCGGCGCTTTGAAAAAGTCGCCCGCAAACGAGGCGAAACTACCTATTCATTTCTCCAAAAAATCGTCTTCGCGGCCGCCGAGGCTCCCGAGCCGGAAACGTGGGACAACCATTGGGAAAAGAGCAAATCACTGCACCTCAAACCTGCGCGCAAGACCGTGGCCGAACAGCGCGAGGAATCTGGTGAGCGATGATTTACGCTGATACCAGTTTCATCGCGGCCGCTTATGGTCTGGACGCAAACACCGTTGCCGCCCGGCGGTTCATTGAGACCAACCACCCGCGACTGCCGCTGGTATTTCTGCACTGGCCGGAACTGGCAAAATCCTTTTGGACAAGCCATCCCGAAAATGCCGAAAAACTCTGGGACTGGGTCAAAGAAGATGTGGCCGGCGGAAAAAAACTTTATCCGTTGGAACTGGAGGCCGATCTCGTTGCCAGGCGTGCGGCTGGATTGATCATCAACTTCTGCCCGCGCTGGAAAAAACTCCGTTCGCTGGATGCCCTGCATGTGGCCACAGCCGTGGCGGGCAATTTCAAAACCTTTGTCTCCTTCGACACGCGCAGTTTTCAGCGTGTTCTGGCGACAACGCAAAAACTCAAAGTGTGGCCGCCCCTTACCACCGAGGAAAACCTGGCTTTGAAATAATCCTGCGCAGGGGATACCAAAATGATGACGCTCTCGCCAACTGAATTAGCCCAACGCATTGAACTCTCGCTCTGCCGTCCCGGTGCGACGAGTGACGATTTCAAAACGCTCTGCCAGCAGGCGCGCGAGCAAAAATTTCACGGTGTTTGCGTTCCCAGTTCACGCGTTGAGCTTGCGGTCGCATTGCTCGAAGAAACCGAAATCAAAGTCACCGCATTGATTGATTTCCCTTTCGGCGCGGCGGATTCAGACGTGAAACGCTACGAAACGGAAGTCGCCGTGGATTTCGGCGCGCAGGAAATCGAGACGGTGTTAAATCATGGCCGCCTCAAAGACGGCGACAGCAAACACGTGCTCCGCGAGTTGCGCGATATCGCCGAAGCGGCGGAAGAACGCACCGTGAAAGTCGTTCTCGAACCCCGCCTGCTGACGCGTGAAGACATAGTTCTGGCCTGTGAATTGATCCTGGACTCAGGCGCTCATTTTGTTTGCGCCGGAACCGGCCTTAATGGTCCCGCAACTCTTGAGGACGTAAAACTATTGCGCGAAACGGTCGGCGAGAAATTTCAAGTGAAAGCCCTGGCCGACATCCGCGACGCCCAAACCACGCTGGCATTGATCGTTGGGGGTGCGATTCGCATTGGCGTGGTGCAACCGTAGCAGCGTCTCGGCAGAGGCAAAGGATCGCGGCTGTGTCGCAGACCAGCCGCAGCAGCTTCGCTCTAAACAAGATTTGGAAAAATCCGCTCCCTCTCTTTTATTCGCCATGCGCTTCGGCTGGCCGAGGACGACACAGCCGCGATCCGCCCAATTGGAATTCCATTTTCGGAGTTTGAGTTAAAACCCGCGCGACGCTGGAACCAACTTTCTCGCCGTGCATCTTATTGGCGCGAACAACTAAACCGCGCTAACATCAGAT